>DATLWA010000104.1:0-3741 GCA_035576905.1 Gemmatimonadales bacterium | reverse complement strand
ATGCGGCGCGCCGTGGCGCAGCATTGGGACGAGAGCGCCGGCGGCTTCTTCGACATCGCGCGCGACCGCGCGGGCGCGGCCTACCTCACCACGCGCGCCAAGCCGGTGCAGGACAACCCCACGCCGTCCGCCAACGGCGTCGCCGCGGTGGTGCTGGCGCGGCTCTGGGCGATCACCGAACAAAAGGAATGGCGCGACCTGCTGGACCGCCAGCTCGCGGCGTTCGGGGGCGGTGCGTCGGAGCTGTCCCTGTATGGCGCGACATTGCTCACGGCAATCGATTGGGCGGTGCATCCCGTCACCCGCATCGCCGTCGCGGGCCCCGCCGGCGACGGTCCCGCCTGCGCGATGCACCTGCGGGCGCTGCAGACCTACCGCCCGCGCCGCGTCGTGATCCGCACGATCGCACCGCAACCGGCGGCGACGGTCTGCGTCGGCACGACGTGCTCCCTTCCGGTGGCCGAGCCCGCGGCGCTCGCCGAGCTCCTGAAATGAAGCGCCGCATCCTCGGTCGCACGGGCCTCGAAGTCTCGGAGCTCGGCTTCGGCGGCTGGGCCATCGGCGGCAACGCGGTGGGCAATTCGTACGGCTCGACCGACGACGCCGAATCGCAGCGCGCCGTGCGGCGCGCGTTCGAGCTGGGCTGCAACTTCTTCGACACGGCCGACGTGTATGGCCACGGGCATTCCGAGGAGCTGATCGGTGCCGCGCTGCACGACGTGCGCGACCAGGTGATCCTCGCCACCAAGGTCGGCGGCAATTTCTACAACCGGTCCGTGCACCCGCTGCTGCGCGACCGCCTGGGCCAGATGCTGGGCAAATCGCTGGACGAGGTGGCGGCGGACGCCGTGCTGCCGGTGGCGCACGACGTCAACTTCACGCCGGCCTACGTGCGCTTCGCCGTGGAGCGCTCGCTCGAGCGGCTGCGCACCGACCGCATCGATCTCTTGCAGCTGCACAATCCGCCGATCAATCTCATCACCGAGATGGATGCGTATGCGGTCCTCGAGGACTTGAAGCGCGAGGGCCTGATCCGCTTCTACGGCGTGTCGGTGCACCCGCCGGAGGAAGGACTGGCCGCCATCAACGCCACGATGCCCGACACGGTGCAGATCGTGTATAACCTGGCGCGGCGCGAGCCGGAGGACGCGTTTCTGCCCGCGGCGCAGGCGGCCGGCGTGGGTGTGATCGCGCGCGAGCCCCTCGCCAACGGCTTCCTCACGGGCAAGTACGCGCCCGACAGCGTCTGGGAGAAGGGCGACATCCGGGCGCGCATGCCGCGCCCGTACATCGCGCAGCTCACGGCCCTGGGCCAGCGCGTGAAGGAGCTGGCCGGGAAGAGCGGGCTGACCGCGGCGCAGCTCGCCCTCAAGTTCGTGCTGGACAACCAGGCCGTATCGACCGTGATTGTGGGGATGAAGACCGTCGCCCAAGTGGAAGACAACCTGGCCGTGGAGACCTGATGCCCAACAAGACAGCTGTGATGGAAACCAACCGGGGCACGATCGAGCTCGAGCTCTTCGCCGATGAGGTGCCCGATACCGTGGCCAACTTCGAGAAGCTAGCCGGGTCGGGGTTCTACGACGGCACCAAGTTTCACCGCGTCATCGCCAACTTCATGATTCAGGGCGGCGACCCGTACTCCAAGAGCGGCAAGGGGCCGGTCGGCACCGGCGGGCCGGGCTACAAGATCAAGTGTGAGACGCAGAAGAACGTTCACAAGCACGTCGCGGGCACGTTGTCCATGGCCCACGCCGGCAAGGACACCGGCGGCAGCCAGTTCTTCATCTGCCACACGCCGCAACGGCATCTGGACGGCGTCCACACCGTCTTCGGACAAGTCACTAAAGGAATGGACGTAGTGATGGCGATCAAGCAGAACGACGAACTCAAGTCCGTGAGGGTCAAGTGAAAGCATTCGCCGCATTGTTGCTCTGTTGCGCCGCGCCGCTCGCCGCGCAGAACGGGTCGGGCGCCTTTGTGGTGACGCTGGGCCGCGATACCACCGTCGTCGAGCAGTATCGCCGCTCCGGCATCACCCTCGAGGGCGACATGCTCATCCGCACGCAGCGCGCGGTGGTGGCGCGCCATTACATCGGCACGCTTAACGCCAACGGCACCATGGCGCGCTTCGAAGTCGTGAACCGCCAGGCCGCCAACGCGCAGGCGCCGGTGACGCACATCGTCTCGACCTTCGGTGATACCACCACGGTCGTGATCACGCGCGACACCGCGCAACAGACGTTCCGCGTCGCCACGCCGGGCGGCAGTGTGCCGTTCCTCAGTTACTCGTACGCGTTGTACGAGCTGATCGGCCGGCGCGGCGCGAGCCTCGGCAGAGACACCGTGTTGACGGTCGCCGCGGGCCAGGACGAGCCCGTCGCGCTCGTCGTGAAGCATCCGCGCCGCGACTCGCTCAGCGTCGCATTCACGGGCGACGTCGGCCCGACGTTGTTCACGGTCGACAAGGACGGCGCTATCCAGACGGTCGACGGACGATTCAGCACGGAGAAGGTGATCGCGCGGCGCCTCGCCAAGGTCGACTTCCCCGCGCTCCTGGCGGCATTCCAGAGCCGGCCGCTGGGCCAGGCCTCGCCGCCGGATTCGGTGCGGGCCACGATCGCCGGCGCGAGCATCGCGCTGGATTACGGGCGCCCCTCGATGCGCGGCCGCACCATCTTCGGACCCGGCAACGTCACGCCGCGGCCCGTGGTGCCGTGGGGTGAGGTGTGGCGCACCGGCGCGAACTTCGCGACGCGGCTCACCACCTCCGCCGACATCGTGATCGCCGGCCAGACGATCCCCGCGGGGACGTACACGCTGTGGACCCTGCCCTCGGCCAGCGGCTGGAAGCTGATCGTCAACAAGCAGACCAAGGCCCCGTGCAAGACGGCCGCGGAGTGCAGTGACCCCAACCGAGCGAATCTCTGGGGGACTGATTACTCCGCCGACTCGGACTTGGTCCGTGTCGATCTGCCTGTCACGCGCCTGACGGACCCCGTGGAGGAATTCACCATGGGCATCGATCCGCAGGGAGACGGCGGCGTGCTGTGGATGCGGTGGGAGACGACGAGACTGGCGATTCCGTTCAGCAAGAAATAGATGCATGCATCTGGACTTCGCCGTCGCCGCCGACTACGCCCTCGTCGATCAAGCCGGCAAGATCTCGGTGCTCGGCATCTTCCAGCACATCTGGGTGCAGCAGTTCCCCGCCATGCACCCACGCTTGCACCTGGTGCTGCGGCTCAAGGGCAAGCGCACCGAGATCGGCGAGCACGCCGTGCAGATCCACCTGCTCGACGAGCAGGATCAGGAGATCTTGGGCGGCAACGGCCAGGTGACGTTCGCCGAACCGCCCGCGGGCATCACCGACATCGAAGCGGCGGCGATCCTCGTGTTCGACGTGCCGTTCCCGCACCCCGGCCAGTACCGCTTCGAGATCACCATCGACCACTCGCCGGCGGCGGCCGTGCCGATTTCCGTGTCACAAATTCCCGCGGCGCAGGGCGGCGCGAGTGGCCCCGCGCTGCATTGATGCTCAGTTGACCCGCTGCTGCATGCGCCGGAGACCCTTGACCGCCGGCTCGTAGCCCGGCAGATGCTCGAGCGCCCGGCCGTACTCCCGCGCCGCTGCGAACGGGTCGCTCTTCTGCTCGTAGATGCGGCCGAGATTCACGTGGGGAAAGTGCCGCGCCTCGTAGCGCGGCGCGGCGATCGCCTGCTCCAGCCACGGCACCGCCT
>DATLWA010000103.1:0-8301 GCA_035576905.1 Gemmatimonadales bacterium | reverse complement strand
GTGTTGGTGCCGTCGAAGTACGTCGTGTTGATGTTGAAGTACGGCGAGCCGCCGAGGTTGCGGAGGAAGTACCCGATCAACGAGCCGTCGGCCGAGCCGGGGCCGGTGGTGCCGGCCGTGGGGCCGCCGTTGTAAATCGTGCTGCCTGCCCAATACACGGCGACGACGTTCGTCTGATAGAAGACCGGACCGCCGTGATAAAAGATGCCCGTGTTGGCTTTCTTGCCGCCGCCACCACCACCGGGCCGCGCGAAGTCGAGGCCGAGCGCCTGGGCTTTGGTGGGCATGAGGTGGACGTGGGATTGACCGTTCGCGACATCGAGGAAGGACGGGCCGCCGGGTTGAGTCGGCGCGGGGCGATCGCTGCACGCGGCCGCGAATCCTGCGACGACCACCAGGGCGAACAATCGTTTCATGCGACGCTCCTTGCGAGGAGTTCGGGACTGCTCATACAGTGCACACGTTCACGGCCTGCCGCAATGCCGTCAGGGCGTCCCCCGTCGGAACAAATTCGTGGGCGACGTACCCGGCGAAGCCCAGATCCGCGATGGCTGTGGCGATGCCGCGCCAGTTCAGCTCCTGGCGGTCATCCAGCTCGTGGCGGCCAGGCACGCCGCCGGTGTGGAAGTGGCCGATCCATTGCGCGTTGTCGCGAATCGTTCGGATCACGTCGCCTTCCATGATCTGCATGTGGTAGATGTCGTACAGCAACTTGACCCGGGGCGAGTTCACTCCGCGCATGACGGCCACCCCGAATGCCGTGCGATCGCCCTGATAGCCGTGATGATCGACCTTGCTGTTCAATAACTCCACGCAGACCGTCACGCCCTGCTCCTCCGCGAGCGGTTTGATGCGCGTGAGCCCGGCGATGCAGTTGGCGATCGCCTGCTCGTCGGACGCGGCGCCGCGGTTGCCGAACATCGTGATCACGTTGGGAACGCCGTGGCGCGCGGCCAGCGGAATCGCGGTTTCCAGCTCGCCCAGGAGTTGCGCGTGGTGGGCGGGATCGTTGAACCCCAGCGCGATGAAATCGTTGCGGTCGGCGGGATAGCCCATCGAACAGACCAGGCCGAACTCGCGCACCCGTTCCCAATCGGCCGGCTGCAGCAGATCGATGGCCGCGAGTCCCATCGCCGCGCCGGCTTTGCAGAGATCGGGCAGCGCGATGCCGCCGAACGCCCAGCGGCAAACGGACTGTTTGAGACGGCCGGAGCCAGAAGGCGAACGAAGGCGGCCGACGTCGGGCGCCAGCGCCGCACCGAGGGCGGCGGCGCCGCCCCGTTTCAACCATTCGCGCCGGTCCATGAGCATAAATTGTCACACGCATTAGTTTATCGCCATGCCAAATCTCGCCTTCTATCATCCCGCCATCGTGCACTTCGCCGTGGCGCTGCTCTCGGTCGGCGTCTTCCTGCGCTGGGTGTCGCTGCTCGGGCGCTTCGACTGGACGCGCCAGGCCGCGGCGTTCCTGCTGCTTGCGGGCACGGCCGGCGCGATCCTCGCCGTCCAGTCGGGCACGAACGCCCACGGTCCGGTGGAGCGCGTGCCCGGCGCGCGCACCGCCGTGCAAGAGCACGAAGACTGGGGCCACAGGGCGCGCAATGTGTTCCTCGTCGTGGGTGCGTTCGAGCTGCTCGCGTTGGGCCTGGGACAGAAGCCCGCGCGACGCTGGGTGTACGTGGGGTCGGCGCTGGTGGGATTGGCCGGCGGCTACTGCCTGTTCGAAGCGGGCGAGCACGGCGGCGATCTGGTCTACAACTACGCCGGCGGCGTGGGCATTCGCTCGGGTAACGCCGCGGATGTCGACCGGCTCCTGGTGGCGGGACTCTATCAGAAGGCGCTGGCCGACCGCAAAGCCGGCGACAGCGCCGGCGCGGCCGTGTTGATCGCCGAGCTGGTGGCGCGCTATCCCGCCGACACCGACATCCAGCTGCTCGGCATCGAGTCGCTGCTCACCGACAAGAAAGACGCCAAGGGCGCGCTCGCCGCGCTGCAGAAGCTGCCGCCGTTTCCCGACTCGAGCCGCGCGCGCTCGCGGCGCGACATGCTCGCGGCGGACGTCTACGTGGGCGCGGGCCGCGTCGACTCGGCGCGCGCCATCCTCACGCGCCTCGCAGCGCAATTCCCGCAGAGCCAGCGCATCAAGGACAAGCTGGCGCAGCTACCGGCGCACTAGGGCGACTGCTCGGCGAGCTCCCGAATCCAGACGTTGCGATACCGGACCGGATTGCCGTGGTTCTGCAGCAGCAGCGGCAGCTTGTCGGGGTGCGCCGCATACGGCGGGCGCCGCTTGTTGGCGGTCGGCCCGCTCAAGACGACGTCGTCCTGCACCAGCACGCCGTTGTGGAACACGATGACGCGCGCCGGTCGCAGCAGCTTGCCGCTTGCGTCGAAGCGCGGCCCGTGAAACACGATATCGTAGGTCTGCCAGTCGCCCGGCGGCCGGCTGGCGTTGACGAGTGGCGGATACTGGCCGTACAACGCGGCCGCCTGGCCGTCGGGATACGTCTTGTTCTGGTAGGAGTCGAGCACCTGAATCTCATACCTGCTCATCAGGTAGACGCCGCTGTTGCCCCGCTCCTGACTCTCGCCCACGGGCGGCACGGGCGCCGACCACTCGACGTGCAATTGGCAGTCGCCGAACGGCCGTTTGGTACGAATGTCGCCCGCGCCGGGCGCCACTTCGACGTAGCCGGGCCCGAGCTTCCAGCCGGGCGCGCCACCGGAGTCGTTCTCCCACTGCGACAGGTCGGTGCCGTCGAACAGCACGACGGCGTCGGCGGGCGGCGCGCCCGGTTTGTCGGCGGGGGCGGGCATCACCACGGGCGGCTGCGGCCGGTCCAGCGCGTGCTGCGGCCAGGGACCGAGGTTCTGCGCGGCGGCGGGTGTCGCGACAGCTATCAGCATCGCGAGCGGGTAACGGACCTTCACGGGTATGCTCCTATGGGCTGGCCGCCGGAAATTGCCGGCTTGCGAGGGGTGAAGCAAGGATGACGGGAATGCAGATCGCGGAAGCGTTATCGGCGCTCGGGAGCGTCGTCGGAACGTGCGTCGTGATCGCGCTGGCGCTGGTGGTGCTGCGCCGCCGCAACGCCGCGATCGTGGCGATCGGCGTACCGCTCGCGGGATTCTTGGCGGACGCGCTCCTGAAGCTGGTGTTTCGTCGGCCCCGTCCCACGGGGGCCCTGATCCCCCTGCCCCAGTCGTACTCCTTTCCGAGCGGCCACGCGCTGGTCGCGGCGGCGACGTACCTCACCATCGGTCTGCTCCTCGCCGACCGCCTGACGACCCGGCGCGCGAAGACTCTCTGCGTCGCACTGTGCGCCCTGATCGCGCTCGCGATCGCGGGGAGCCGAGTCTACCTCGGCGTGCACTATCTGTCGGACGTGGCGGGCGGATTGGTGCTGGGAACTGCGTTGGCCCTCGTCGGCCGGCGGTTTTACGTAACGCGCTTGCGGCCGCAGTAAGCCAGCAGCTCCTGCGGCAGCTGCGGGCAATACATGTCTTCCAGCCGGCGTTCGTGGCACAGCCGCGCCCCCCAGGTGGCTCCCCGCATCAGCTCGGTCACGCCCGGCACACTGTCGCACAACCCGGCCGTCGGCCGGCTCGCGTTGAGGCAATTCTCGAGCAGGATGCGTTCGGCGACGACGCCCATCAGCGTGCGGCCGTCGCCGCGGGCATGGTGAGCGAACGCGGTGTCGACGCAGGCCCGCGCGTCGACGAACGCGCCCAACCGCTTGCCTTCGGTTTCGGCATTCAGCGCCTGCTGCATCACACCCGATCCACCGCGGCTCACCCAGATCACCACCACGACCACCGCGATGACAAGAATCGTGGCGAACCCGCCCACGATGAACAACAGCAGCTTGGTGGAGTGTTTCATGCTAGACCCCTACCACTGGGAAACTCACCAGGACGCGCGTCCCCTTCCCCGGCTCCGACTGCAGCTCGATGCGCGCGCCGTGCGCGTCGGCGATCCAGCGCGCGATGGCGAGGCCGAGGCCCGCACCCTCGGCCTGGCGGCGCGCCGCGTCGCCGCGATAGAACCGCTCGAACACGTGGGGCAGCTGGTCGGCCGGGATGCCGATCCCTGAGTCTTGCACCACGACCTCGGCGCGGCCGTCCTGCGTCGCGGTCTCGAGCCGGACGGATCCGCCTGCCGCCGTGAACTTGATCGCGTTGTCGAGCACGATGAGGAGCAGCTGCCGGATCAGCGCGGGGTCGCCCACGATGCGGGCTTCTTCGAACCGCGCCACGTCCAACCGCACGCCCTTGCTGTCGGCCAGCGCGCGGACCGTGTCCACGGCACCCGCCACCGCATCGTCCAGGAACACGGGCTCGCGGGCGACCGGCCGTTCGCCCGCATCGGCGCGCGCCAGCGTCAGCAGATCGCCGGCGATGTCGCCCAGCCGCGCCGCCTCGCGGGCCACGGCCTGCAGCGTCATCGCGTCGCGTGCGGGATCGCGATCGCCGGCGATCGCCACCTCGGCCCGCGTGCGCAACGTGGTGATCGGGGTGCGCAACTCGTGCGCGGCATCGGCCATGAAGCGGCGCATTTGCTCCATCGAGCGCTCGATCGGCGCGGTCGACTGGCGCACCAGCAGGTAGCCGCCGCCCCCGACCAGCAACAGCGCCGCAACCGCCGCCGCCGCGAACGCCCGGATCAACGAGGCGAACTGATCCTCCAGCTCGCTGCGATCGGCCGCCACGGCGGCGACGAGGACGCCGCCCTTGGCGCTGGTGAAGCGCTCCGCGTGCACTCGCACCACGCGATCGCCGGCGATCTCGAAATCGCGGTCGGCGCGGCCGTCGCGCGCCGCCAGGCGCGCCACGTCCGACACCCACGCGGGGGTCGTGTCGGGCTTGATGGGGCTGCCGCCCCCGTCGAGCAGGTAGAGCGAGCGGTCGGGGATGTGCAGCTCGTCGATGGCGTCGACCACGGCGCCGTGCGCGTTGGCCTGCTCGGCCTCGCGGATGTGTGCCGCCTGGATCAACGCCGCGGTGGCGGCGTGCAACGACACGTCGAGCTGCCGCGCCATCTGGCGGCGGATCGCGACGAACAGGCCGCCGCCCAGCAGAACGAGAATCAACGTCAAGACGCCGGCGTACAGCAGTGTGAGCCGGAGGCGCACGTGCACGTCAGCCTCCAAAGCGGTAGCCGGCACCGCGCAGTGTAGTGATCAACTTGGGCTCGAAGTCGTCGTCGATCTTCTTGCGCAGGCGGCGCACCAGCACTTCCAGCATGTTGGCGAAGGGATCGTGGTTGTCGTCCCACACGTGACCGGTGATCGTGGCGCGGTCCAGCACCTGCCCCTGGTGCAACACGAACAGCTCGAGCAGCGCGAACTCCTTGGCCGTCAGCGTAATGGGCCGGCCGCCGCGGCGCACTTGGCGCGCGGCGAGATCGATCTCCAGATCGGCGATGCGGTGCGACGATGGCGCGAGCGCCGGCCGGCGCCGCGTCAGCGCCTTGAGGCGCGCGAGCAGCTCGCGGAACGCGAACGGTTTGGTAAGGTAGTCGTCCGCGCCGACCTCCAGACCGCGGACGCGGTCGTCCACCGCGTCGAGGGCAGTCAGCATCAACACGGGCGTCGTGATGCCGTGGCGCCGCAGGTCGGCGCACAGGTCGAAGCCGGTGCCGCCGGGCAGCCGCACGTCGAGGATGATGGCGTCGTAACGACCCGCCGCGGCGTGCTCGGCACCCTCGCTAAACGACGTGGCCAGCGTGGGATCGATGCGCTGCGCGCGCAATCCATCCCGCAGTAGCTCGGCCAGCGCCGCGTCGTCCTCCACGATCAATACCCGCACGCGCATAACCTACCCTTCCGTAATCCCCTAGGCACCTCCGCCGTGTGTAAGCTCGCTGCAAGGTTCCCGGGCTATCATTCGCGTTCATGCCGTGGCGTCTGTGCTTCCTCTATCTGCTGCTGGGCCGCGCGCTGGCGGGTCAGCAGCCCATCACGCGGGCGGACGCGATCGCCGCGGCGCTCAGTCGCGGCGCGCGCGCCGCGTTCGGCCGCGCCGACACCGCCGCCGCGGCCGCCACGTTGCACGCCGCGCGGCTGTATCCCAATCCGTCGTTGTCCGCCACCTACACCAAAGACACACCGCACTACCACCTGATCGCCGACGTACCGCTCGATCTGCCCTGGCTGCGCGGCGCGCGGATCGGCGCCGCGGGCGCCGCCCGTGACGCGGCCCGCTACGGCTTCGCCTTCGAGCGCGCCGCCATCCGCTTCGACATGGAAACCACGTACACGCACGCCGTCGCGGCCTACGCCCACGCGCGCCTGTCGCGCCGTACCGCGCTCGACGCCGACAGCCTGCTGCGCATGGCGCAGCTGCGGCACCAGGTGGGCGACGTGAGCGAGCTCGACGTGCGGCTCGCCGAGGTGAATGCCGGCGGCCTCGAAAACATCGCCGAAGGCGACTCGCTGGCGGCGCTCGACGCGTTGCTCGCCGTGCAGCTGGCGATGGGCCTTGCGGGAGCGGAGCCGGTGATCACGCTGGTCGATTCCCTCGACGCCCCGGCCGACACCACCACCGTGGCGCCCGGGGCGCCGCTGCTGGTCGCGGCCGCGACGGCCGAATTGCGGGCGCAAGAACGCACGCTCACCCTGGCCCATCGCAGCCTGCTGCCCGCGCCGAGTGTGCAGGTGGGCGTGGAGCAGGGCGATCCCGCGGGGCCAGCGACGCCGTTGCCCACCGTCGGCGTGGCGCTCGCGATCCCGCTCTTCAATTGGAATGGCGGCGAGGTGCGGCAGGCAGCCGCCGCGCGCGATCGCGCCCGGGCCAACCTCGATCTGGTGCAACGCGAATCGCAGGCGGCCCTGGCCCGCGCGCGGCGAGCGTATGGCGCCGCCCGCGTGCGGCTGGCGCGCGACGAGCTGCTGCTGGCCGCGGCCGACACCGTCGCCGCGATGTCCCTCCAGGCGTACGCCGAGGGAGCGGTGGCGTTGCCCGACCTGCTCGAGGCGCATCGCAATGCCCGCGAGGCCCTGGGGCGCTACATCGACGATCTCACGGCCGCGAACGATGCGGCGGCCGCCCTGCGACTGCTCACCGGTACGGAGCCATGAGACGACGCCTGCTGTGCGTGATGCTCGCCGCCGCGCTCACCGCCTGCCATCGGGGCGCTGAGTCCGCCGACAGCGGCGCGGCCGACACAGCGGTCGTGACGGCCGCCACGGCCGTGGCGACGCTGCAGGAGTTCCCGCAGCTGATTCGCGCCATCGGCACCGTGACGCCGCGCTCCGGCCGCTTCGCTCAGCTCGCCGCCCCTGCCCCGACCCGGGTGTCGCGGATTTTCGTGGCCGCCGGCCAGCGCGTGGCTGAAGGCGACTCGCTGATCGAGTTCGAGCGCGGGCCATTCGACGCCGCCGCCCAAAGCAGTGAGGCGGCGCTCACGAGCGCCGAGCACGCGTACGCGCGCGCGGTGCGGCTCGTGCAGGCGGGGATCCTGCCGCAGAAGGATTCCGAGCAGGCAGGGGCGGACCTCGCCCAGGCGCAGGCGGCGGCCGTCACCGCGCGCCGGGCGCAGCAGCTCGCCACCCTGCGTGCGCCGCTCGCGGGCGTCGTGACCCAGATGACCGCCGTCATGGGCGCGTCGGTCGATCCCAGCCAATCCCTCGTGGAGGTGGCCGATCCCACCGCCCTCGACATCGTGTTCAACGTCACGCCGGCCGAGGCCGCGCGGATTCAGAGCGGCGATGCCGTAACCGTCACGGCCGGTGAGGGCGCCAGCGGCGAGGCGCTCGGCGCGGCGGTGGTGGCGACGGTGGGCGCGGCCGTCGATTCCGCGACGCGCGCCGTGGCCGTGCGCGCGCGCATTCCCCAGCCCACCCGGCCGCTACGGATCGGCGAGTCGTTGTTCGGACAGATCGCCACCGCGGTGCACGCGCGCGCGGTCACGGTCCCGGTCGCCGCCCTGGTGCCGGCGGGGGACGGGTACCAGGTGTTTGTGGTGGACGAGAGCGGCGTGGCGCACGCGCGGCCGGTCGTCCTGGGCGGGCGCACCGAGACACTCGTCGAGATCGTGTCGGGCCTCGCCGCCGGCGAGACGGTGGTGACGAGCGGCGCGTACGGCGTCTCGGACGGCGCGCGCATCTCCAAGACCGCGCCGCGATGAAGCTGTTCGACCTGCTGTCGCGGCAACGGCGCTTCGTCTACCTCATGGTGGCGCTGGCGAGTGCTGCGGGAGTGGCGGCGGCGCTGCGGCTGCCGTCCGCGATCTACCCCGAGCTGAACTTCTCCCGCATCACAGTGGTCGCCGAGGGCTCGACGTTGGGGGCGCGCCAGGTC
>DATLWA010000102.1:0-2075 GCA_035576905.1 Gemmatimonadales bacterium | reverse complement strand
CTGTACGTTCCCCTGAATCTGCACGCGAAGAAGCTGCGTCGCGGTCACGCCGCCCGAGGTGGCCGTGATGGTCCACGTGCCGGTCTTCACCGGCGGGGTCCAGATCAAGGTCCAGTGGCCGGAAGCGTCGGCGGTTGTCTGACCGTTGCCCGATTTCTCGATGACGATGGTGACGATGGCACCCGGCAACGAGGTTCCCGTGAGCAGGAAGGGAACGCCCTCGGCGTAAACCGGTTGGTCGTCGTTGATGGTGATGGGCGCGGTTGCGGGGTCTCGCGGTTGCGCGGTCTCGCGGGGCTGCACCTGCGTTCCCGTCACCTGCCGCGAGACCTCGGAACCGCGAGACCGCGAGACCACGGCCAACGCAAGCACGAAAACAGCAGCCGATTTTCTCTTTACGAACACGGCTTCCCCCCGCACTCCGTGACTCCTTCGGGGCTCCGGGGGAACTTGAACATCGGCAAACGGGCGCCGTTGACTTTCAGCTGGTCCGCCCATTTGTCGGTCGGGGGGAGGAGGTTGCCTGCGCCGAGGTAGGTGACGTAATCATCCTGCTCGATGCCGTCGCCGCTCACGCCGAGACCGCCGACGAGCTTTCCGTTGTCGACGAGCGGCGTGGAGCCGGCGAAGAAGGTGACGCCGTTCTGATTGTTGTTTGGCGCCTGTGATCCCTGGCTGCAGGGCCTGGCGATGTTCGGCAGAAAGAGCGTGGAGTACCACGGTCCGTTGCCGACTTCGAAGACGTTCGAGTCGATGCCGGGGGGGTAGAGCGGCTGGGCGCCGAAGCCGATCGTGCGCGTGGTCACCCAGAAGCCGGCCGGGATGCCGGGAAGGTCGTTGCGGACGTTCGGATCGCTGCTATTGAAGTAGACGACGTTGCGGGCCTTGGCCGGGACGACGTCGACGGCGTCGAAGAGCGCGTCGGGCATCCGGTAGTGGGCGAGGATCGTCCCGTCGATGTCGGCGACGGAGATGACCATCCGCGAGTAGCTGTTGAGCGGGAGCCGCACCTGGGCGCGCGTCTTCTTCGACGCGGCGACGGAGCGCTGCACGATGGCGTCGACCTGCGTCGCCGTCAGCCCGCCGGGGAAGGCGCTGGCGTTCGGGCCGACGAGGTAGCCGTTCGGCGGGCAGCCGCCGTTGAACGGTCCGTAGACGAAGGTGCCGTTGGTGAATCCGCTGGCCGAACCGGGCGCGCTGCCGGGAAGCTGCTGGAGGCCGATCGGCAGTCCGTCTGCATTGAAACGGAGTTTCTGGTCGGGACCGATGAACGGCAGGCGGATGCCGTCGATGAAGACGTTCTGCGGCTGCGGCAGCGGATAGTTCGGCAGCGGGATGATCGGCGCGACGCCGGCGTTCAGCGGGCCGAAGGCACCGGTGACGGCGGCGAATTCGCCGAGCTGCGGATCGCCGGCGATGCCGGTGACGCCGATGGCTCCGAGGAGCTTGCCGGTTCTGGCGATCCCCTGCTTGACCGAGCTGACGTCGAGGATGCGGTAGAGCGGGATGCCGCCGGCGTTGACGGGACGGTTGTCGACTTCCTGCGGATAGGGCGGATCATCGGGAAGGACCTTTCCGGTGATCAGGCCGGCGCCGCATCCGGAGCGGTCGATGGCGGGGCAGGGCTTGGGGGCGCCGGTGAAGGCGGCGAATTGTCCGATCGATTTCGCCCGCGGCACGCACTGGTTCGTGTTCCAAAGGAGGTTCAGATCGCAGCCGCGGTTGGACTGCTCGATTCCATACAGCGCACCGACCGGCGCGTTGACGACGCCGGGTGGGAAGTGCACCTGGGCGATGGTGCGGACGGTGCGCGAGGAGAGCGGCGCCTGGCTGTTGCTGAAGAAGGCCGCGGTGCGGGCCACGCCGAGGGCGATGTCATCGTTGGCGGGGTTGGCGTTGGCCTGCCGGAACAGCGCCACCGGACGGCCGGTGCGGTCGACGATGGCGATGGTGGCGGTGTCGCCGGCCAGCGCCGTCGCCGCGGCCTTGACGATCTCATTCGCCTCCGCTTTCGAAATGGCGCTGAACGGCTCGGGCGTCCCAAGGCCGATCGCGCCATCGGTGCAGACGTCGGG
>DATLWA010000101.1:0-3325 GCA_035576905.1 Gemmatimonadales bacterium | reverse complement strand
GATCAAAAGGGCGCTGTCCCGCGCCGTCCGCGCCATGAGCACCACCGTGTCCTGTCCCGTCAGCGCGTTGCCCGTGATGAGCCCGCTGTCGGAGATGCCCGCGATCACGCTGTCCTTCAGCCCCCAGGTGATGTTCTGGGGACTGGGCACGATGGTATTGCCGCTATCCCGCACGATCAGGCCGAGTTGCCGCGCGGCGTTCAACTGCGTGAAGAGGACCGTGTCGATGGGCGCCGGCAGGCCGCCCGTCGTGGCGATTTGGACCGACGCATAGACCAGGCCTACCACCACCCGCACGCTATCCGCAAGCAGGCCCGAGGTGCCGACGATGTACGTCGTGCCCTCGGCGGCATGCGACGTGATCTTGCCGGCTGCATCGACGGTGGCGATGCTCGCACCGCGCGTCGCCCAGGTGATCGCGGTGCCCGCGACGGGATGCCCGCGCGCGTCGTTCGCCACCACGCTGGCCGTTACCGTGTCGTTGATACGGTTGAACGCCGTGGTATCCGGCGTGATCGCGAGCGTCGTGGCCACCTGCGCGACGGTCACGGTCACCGTGTCGGCCGCGCGCTCCCCCTGCGCCGCCGCGATCACGGACGTTGTGCCGTTGGCGACCGCGGTGACGAGACCGGTGGTGGGATTCACCGTCGCGGCCGCGGGATTGGTCGACGTCCAGGCCATCGTCACGCCGCCCACGGTCGCGCTGCTTGCGTCCTTGGCCTGCGCCGCGAGCGTGACGGTGTCGCCGATGGACGTGAGCGTGCCGGGGGCGCTGGGGATCACGACGCTCGCGATCCGGACGCGCAGGATCTTGGTGGCGGTGATACCGGTCGACGTACCGTTCTGGACGGCTTCGGCGGTGATGGTGTCGGTGCCGCGGGCGACGCCGGTCACCACGCCGCTGAGGCTCACCGTGGCATTGCCGTTCTTTGCGGTCCACAAGAAGGTGACGCCGGTGGTCGCAGGCGCGCCGCCCGCGGAGGCCGCGGCCGTCAGGGCCGTCGTGCCGGCGATCACGACGGTCGAATCGCCCGACAGCGTGACGAGATCGACGGGCGCGGGCCCGCCGCCGCCGTCACCGCCGCCGCAGCTCGCGGCCGCGAACCAGAGCAATCCCGCCGTCAGCAACCGTCGCATCGCATCCTCCAACAAAACGCAGGAGGGGCGCGAGCTGCGCGCCCCTCCCAGGAATTCTACGCCGTCACACGCCCGCGCATTGTCAGGGGCGTGTGGACCTGCGGGCCGCGTCGCGCGCGTCGTGCTCGGCCTGCCGGCGGATCTGCTCCTGAACCCGGGCGATCGTGGCCGCGGGCATGCGCGGCCCGACGACGAAGGCGCGACGTTGGCGCGGCGGCAGGGCTGGCGGGGCCGCACGCGGCGCGGTCAGGGGCGCCGCCAACTGCGGCGCGATCCGGACGGGCCGCGCGGTCGCCAGGAAGCGCGGCGCGAGACCAGGGAGATTGACGGGCGGCCCACTGAGGAAGTTCGTCGTATCCACATACCCGAAGGCGCTGTCGGAGCCCGGGCCCGAGTGCGAGCCGGTGCTGAGCCCCCACCAATTCTGTTGCGCGTTCACCGTATCGTACGCCGAGTACACGGCATAAGACGAGTTTCCGGTGAAGCTGTTGTCGTGCAGGTCATCGCGCACGGGGCCGCCGTAGGACGGGAGGCTCAAGTACACGCCGTACACGTTGCCGCTGATGTTGTTGTGCGTCATCGCGACGCGTCCGCCGTTGACCCGCGCCACGGCGGCGTCGCTGGCGCCGGACACGCCATTCGAGTCCACGCGCACCGTGACCGTGTCGAGCTGGTTGACGGTGATCCCGTCGACCGCCCCGCGCACGGTGTTGCGGCGCACGACCGATCCCGGCAACGCCCGCTGCTCGTAGACGCCGAGGTAACAGCCGCTCAGGTAGTTGTCCTCGAGGACGAACGGGAAGCCCGTGACGTCGATCCCCCGCGCGGTCGCGCCGGTACACGTGACCGAGTCGCGAGCGATCACCGCCTGGACGCCGGTGCCCGAGAACGCCTGCAATTGGAATCCCTGGGCGGAGATGCGGGTCAGCACGTTGTCGGTCGCGGTGACGCTGTCCGCGTACACCTGAACGGCGTACGACGCGCTGTCGATGACGTTGCCGGTGATCGTCGCGGTTCCGTTGACGCTGCCGTACAGCGCCGTGCCAACTTGTGTGAAGTGCGAGCGCATGACCGTCAGGGCTTGCAGCTGAGGCCCACCCTCACCGCTGTTCGGATAGAAGCCGTACGCTTGGTCGCAGCCGGCCACGGCGCAGCCCGTCATCGTGACGCTGTCGCCAAAGATACGCAGACCCGTGAAGCGGAAGGCCTGCCCGCTTCCGAGGTTCTGGAATTGCGAGCGCGTGATGGTGGCGCTGTTCGCTTCGATATCCGAGTTCGTGTAGATCGACACGGTGTCGGGGAACTGCACCACCGTCCGATCCATCACGAACGTGTCGGCGTTGAATGTCTGGAGCCAATTCTGGAAACTGGCAGCCGGCCCGATGGTGATCGTGTCACCGTGGAAGGCCACCTGCTCCTGCGGCCCGCACTCCGAGCACGCGCCTTCGACGTCCACCGCCCGTGTCGCCGGCGCGTCGATGCGCGACGAATCGATCGTCGCGCGCCGCAGCGGATACCCGTAGACCTGCGTGTTGCCGTTGCGCGCGATGCGGCTGTGCGCGATGTACAGCGACGGATTGATCTGGTATTCCTGGGTGGCGTACACGCCGTATCCGCTGTTGTCGGACACATCGGAGCGCAGCATCACCAGCGAGTCGGCGTCGGGCCAGGTGATGCCGTCCAACCAGCCGCTGAGTTTCGTGTCGCGCACCAGCAGCAGCGCCGTGCGCTGCACGCAGTAGTCGTTGATCAGCGCGTCGCCGGTCGAGTCGCCCAGGAAGACACTGCGGTCCACGCGGACGGTGTCGAGCGTGTTGGCGCACGTGTAGATGCCGCTGCCGTACGTGCCGCCCGTGAGCTCGACCTTCCCATCCTCCAGCGCGAACGTGCGCACGCCCTCGAGATCCACGGCGAACGAGAAATTCCGGAACGCCACGTTCTGCACCACCGTGCGCTGCCCGCCGTCGAGCTGCAAGGCGGTGTGATAACCGGCCTGCGCGTCGCGGAACAGCGGCCGCGTGGTGGTGTCGCCGGGCGTGCCGCCCTGGATCACCACGCCGACGTTCAAGACGCCGTAGTCCACGAAGTCGTACGTGCCCGGGGCCACCGCGATCGTGTCGCCGTCGTGCACCGCCGCGAACGCGCGCAGCGGATGGTCGAAGGGGAACGCCGCCGTGCCGAACTGCAC
>DATLWA010000100.1:0-5788 GCA_035576905.1 Gemmatimonadales bacterium | reverse complement strand
CTCGACCTGGCGCAGTACCGCGAGCTCGAGGCGTTCGCCCAGTTCGGCTCCGAGCTCGATCAAGCCACCCAGAAGCAGCTGGCGCGCGGCGTGCGCATCGTCGAAGTGCTGAAGCAGCCCCAGTACCAGCCGGTGCCGGTGGAGCAGCAGGTGCTCGTCATCTACGCCGTCACCACCGGTTCCCTCGACGACGTGCCCGTGCCCGCGATCCGCGCCTGGGAGAGCGGCTTCCTGCAGTTCATGGCGGCGTCGCATCCCGACGTGGCGGAGGAGATCCGCACCCGCAAGACGCTGTCGGACGATCTCAAAGCCCGCCTCGACCGCGCCGTCAAGGAATACAAGCAGCTGGGGGTGAAGTAGGTGGCCCAGGCCCGGGAGCTGCGCCGGCGGATCAAGTCCGTCCAGAGCACGCGCCAGATCACCAAGACGATGGAGATGGTCGCCACGTCGAAGCTGAAGCGCGCGCAGGATCGGGTGATCGCCGCGCGGCCCTACGCCGCGGCCCTGGCCGACGTGCTCGCCGATCTCGACGCGCCGTCCTACGCCGAGCGCTTCCCGCTGCTGCGCCAGCCGGAAGGCGGCGTGCGCCGCGTGGCGCTGGTGCTGGTCACCTCGAACCGCGGGCTGTGCGGCGGGTTCAATGCCAACCTGATTCGCGAAGCCCGGCGCCGCATGCAGGAGCTGAAGGACCAGGGGGCCGCCGTCGACCTCCATTTGATCGGCCGCAAGGGTGTCGCGTATTTCCGCTTCGCGCGTCAGCCGATCGCGTCGCAGCGCATCGACATCGGCGACCGGCCGACGCCCGACCATGCGGCCGAAGTGATCGGGCCGTTGGTGCAGGCGTTCGAGCAGGGCGTGTTGGACGCCGTCGAAATCGTCTGCGCCGAGTTCAAGAGCCCGATGTCGGCGCCGCCCGTGACGCGGCGGATTCTCCCGATCGCGGCGGCGAAGCGGCCAGGTGGGGAAGCACCCTTTTACATCCTGCGGCCGTCAGCGGAAGCGATTCTCGAGCGGCTGCTGCCGCTGTACGTGCGCAACCAAATGTTTCGCGCTCTGGTGGAGACGGCGGCGGGGTTTCAGGGTGCCCAGCGCACCGCGATGAAGAACGCGACCGACTCGGCGGGTGAGATTCTCGACGTGCTCAGGCGCACGTACAACCGCGCCCGCCAGGCGCAGATCACGCAGGAGCTCGCCGAGATCGTCGGCGGCGCGGAAGCACTCAAAGGTTAAAGGAACTCATGGCGACGAAGACCAAGGCTGCAGCGGCGAAACCCGCGGCCAAGCACAACATCGGCAGGGTCGTCCAGGTCATCGGCCCGGTACTCGACGTGGAGTTCGAGCCCGAGCACCTGCCCGAGCTCTACAACGCGGTGCGCATCGACCACCCGGGAAACGGCGGCACGGCGATCCGGCTCGTGGCCGAGGTGCAGCAGCACATCGGGCGGAATCAAGTCCGCGCGGTCGCCATGAGCACGAGCGACGGCGTGGTGCGCGGCATGGAGGTGGTGGACACCGGTCAGCCGATCACCGTGCCCGTCGGCAAGGCGGCGCTGGGCCGCATCCTCAACGTGCTGGGCGAGCCGGTGGATGAGGGCGATGCGATTCCGGCCGACGCCGAGCGCTGGCCGATCCACCGCGACTCGCCGAAGTTCGTCGACCTCGAGCCCAAGACCGAGATCTTCGAGACCGGCATCAAGGTCATCGACTTGATCGCGCCGTTCGTGAAGGGCGGCAAGATCGGCTTGTTCGGCGGCGCCGGCGTGGGCAAGACCGTCGTCATCATGGAGCTGATCCACAACGTGGCGATGGGCCACGGCGGCCGCTCCGTGTTCTGCGGCGTGGGCGAGCGCACGCGCGAGGGCAACGACCTCTATCTCGAGATGAAGGAAAGCGGCGTGCTCAGCTCGGCCGCGCTGATCTACGGCCAGATGAACGAGCCGCCCGGCGCGCGCCTGCGCGTGGGCCTCTCGGGCCTCACGGTGGCCGAGTACTTCCGCGACGTCGAAGGGCAGGACGTGCTCGTCTTCATCGACAACATCTTCCGGTTCACGCAGGCGGGCTCGGAGGTGTCGGCACTGCTCGGCCGCATGCCCTCGGCCGTGGGCTACCAGCCCACGCTCGCGACCGAGATGGGCGAGCTGCAGGAGCGCATCACGTCCACCAAGAAGGGCTCGATCACGTCGGTGCAGGCGATTTACGTCCCGGCCGACGATCTCACCGATCCGGCGCCGGCGACCGCGTTCTCGCACCTCGACGCGACGGTCGTGCTGTCCCGCCAGATCGTGGAGCTCGGCATCTATCCCGCGGTCGATCCGCTGGCGTCGTCGTCGCGCATTCTCGACGCGCAGTATCTCGGCGAGCGCCACTACAAAGTGGCCGTCGAAGTGCAGCGCATTCTGCAGCGCTACAAGGAGCTGCAGGACATCATCGCGATCCTCGGGATGGACGAGCTGTCGGAAGAGGACAAACAGCTGGTGGCGCGCGCGCGCCGGGTGCAGCGCTTCCTGTCGCAGCCGTTCTTCGTCGCCGCCCAGTTCACCGGCCTCGAGGGCAAGTACGTGAAGCTGGAAGAGACGATCGCCTCGTTCGAGCGCGTGGTGGCGGGCGAGTTCGACAACCTGCCCGAGCAGGCGTTCTACATGGTGGGCGGCATCGACGACGTGGTGGAGCAGGCGAAAAAGATGGCCGCCACCTGATGCGCGTGACGCTCATTTCTCCCGAGCGCGCGCTGTACGACGCCGACGCGAGCGCCGTGCGCGCGCCCGCCTACGACGGTGACGTCGGCATCCTGCCGCAGCACGCGCCGTTCCTCACGCTGTTGGGGGAAGGCACGCTGGCGATCAGCCAGGGCGGGGCGACGCATGCCTTCAACGTGCGCGGCGGCTTCCTGCAAGTCGTGTCAGATGTCGTGCGGATCGTGGCCGAAGACGCTCAACCTGCTTGACTTTTCCCGCCCCAATCCCTAGTAGTGTGCCGGCCTACAGACTGTTTCACATCGCGACAAACCGACCTTCACCCGGGGGGATCACGATGCGGAAGCTGATCGGTGGGACCGCGTTGGTTGCGGCGCTGACGCTCGCGCCGGCATTGGCGAGCGCGCAGGGCATTCGCTATGGCGTGGGGGCGGGTCTGCTGATGCCCCTCGGCGACTATAAGACGGCCGACAAGATGGGCTGGGTCGCGGGCGGGGATGTCACCAAGTGGATGACGGGTGGCATGCTCGGGATCCGGGTCGAGGCGAGCTACAGCCAGACGAGCGAGGCATCGGGCGTGCCGGCGCACACCACCAAGATTCTTGGCGGGGGCGCCGACTTGGTGTACGCCTTCGGCATGTCGGCGGCGCAGATGCGGCCGTACGTGTTGGGCGGCCTGGGCTACTACAACGTCAAATTTACGCCGACGGGCGGCGCGTCGGCGTCTGAGTCGAAGGTCGGGTTCGGTCTCGGCGCGGGTGTCGCGTTCAAGATGGGCGCCGGCGGGACCCGCCTGTTCGTTGAAGGGAAGTGGACCACGGTGAGCACCACCGGCTCGTCCACTTCGTTCATCCCGATCCGCGTGGGTCTGCGGTTCGGAGCCAAGTAGTCCCTTCGGACGGCGGCGCGAGGCCGCATCCGAAGGGTTCATTCTTTCAGGAGGGCACATGCTGAGACATTCGAGACTGTTGATCGCAGCGGGCGCGCTGGCGCTCGTCACGGTACCGGCCGCGGCGCAGAAGGCGATGGGCGCAAAGCACGAGCTCGGTGTGGACGTCGCCATCATGTATCAGAGTCTGTCGCTCGGCGGCGTGAGCGCCAACCACATTCTCCTCTTCACACCGGTGGACGTACGCCTCGGTCTGGTACCGAAGGGCAAAGCCAAGTACATGTTCGAGCCACGCTTCGCGCTGGCGTTCGACAGCAAGGATCCGGGCACGGGGCAGAGTGCGTACGTGTTCACGCCGGACCTGAATCTCTTGTTCGCCAAGGATCAGCGCAAAGGCATGTATTGGACGGTGGGCGCGGGCATCGATCTGCTCCACGCCGCCGGAGCGAGCGCGACGCAAATCGGATTCAACGGTGGCATCGGCACGCGCTCGCCGTGGGAAGGCGGAGCGCGCCGGATGGAAGCGTTCCTGCAGTACAAGCTGAAGAACACGAGCAAGGGGTTGCCGAACCAGCTGAACATCGGCGCCCGCCTCGGTCTTTCGCTCTGGCATTAACCGATCGGCGTGGTGCGGTGTGAGCCGCATCACACGCTGTAAACCGATGGCCCGTCACGCAGTTCGCGTGGCGGGCCATCGTGTATCAGCGGCGCCACGGCCCGTGCGGGAACGCCGCCACCCGGGGCGGGTACTCGGTGATGACTCACAACCGACACAAAAAGGAACAGACCAATGAGACGCCTATTCCTGATGGTTTTCGTGGCGGTGCTGGGTACCTCCACACTCGCGGCGCAGGCGACCGGCCTGCCGCTGTACAACGCGCCGTATCGCGCATTTCAGAGGTCGGAAATCGGCGCCGCGGTGAGCTTCCCCAGCAACGCCGGGACCGCATTCCTCGGCATGTATCGCATGGCGAGCGGCAAGCTCGACTTCGGGTTCCAGGCGGGCATCTGGGATCCGTGCAGCGGCTGCAACTCGGTCTTCGTGGCGGGTGTGGAGGCGCGCGAGCGCGTCATCACGCACAACACCGATTTTCCGCTCGACGGGGCGGTGATCCTCGGGTTGGGCGGCGAGTTCGCGAACGGCAACAGCGTGCTTGTGATTCCGGCCGGCCTGTCTTTGGGCCGCCGCGTGCAGTTTTCGGGTAGCAACATCAGCATGGTGCCCTACGTCCAGCCGACCCTGTTCATTCTGGCAGGCGACGCGTCGGGGACGGATTTCGGCCTCGGTTTGGGCGCCGATTTCCGCTTCACGCCGCGCTTTGACGGCCGCGTCAGCGTGGGTCTGGGCGATGTCGATGGTGTGTCGCTTGGCTTCGTGTGGCTGCATTAACGCGACACTGTTGACTTGCCGACGGCGTTTCCCTAGCGTAGGCACGGCTTTCCCCCGGTGCGGAGGGCCCCGGGGTCACTTACTTGTCCGGAGGACGTATGAAGCGTGGAATGATCATGCTGGGACTCTCGGTGTTGCTTGCCTCGCCGGTGGCAGCCCAATGGTTGGGCATGCCGGTGTGGAACAGCCCCAAGGGCGGCACCGGCATCACTATCAGCGGTGATCTCGCCAAGCCCGACTCGTCGTACGGCAAGGGCACGGCATTCGGCGCCCGCGGCACCCTGGGCCTTGGCAACCTGGACCTCACCCTCGGCCTCGCAAGCTGGAAGCCGGAGGGCGCGACCAACAGTCTCACGTCCGTCGGCGGCCAGGTGGCGTTCCGCGTCATCGGCGGCAGCTTGATCCCGATCGCGGTGAACCTGCAGGGCGGCGCGGGCAAGGTCTCGTGCAGCGGGTGCAACAGCGCCACGTTGGCGAACGCCGCGGTGGGGATTGGTGTGAACCTGCCGACCCCCGGCCTCAACATCGAGCCGTACTTCTCGCCCGGCATCCGCTATTCGAAGGTGAGCGGCGCAAGCGGCAACAGCAACTTCGGCTTTGCCCTGGGCGTGAACGTGGGCCTGGGAATGCTCGGCTTCCACGCTGCCTACGACTACACCAAGATCAAGGCGTCGCTGGGCGGTGGACACTCGACGACGATCGGCATCGGCGCGCACATTTCGCTCAAAGCCCCGGTCGGGATGTAATTGCGTTAGGTTTGGGGGCGCGCCGTTCGTTCGGCGCGCCCCTTTTTTTTACACTCAGGAGATCCGTTGA
>DATLWA010000099.1:0-4468 GCA_035576905.1 Gemmatimonadales bacterium | reverse complement strand
CTTCCTCGAAGAGCGCCGTTCCCGCGTCGAGTACGCCTGTGCCGACGACGGTACCGGCCACGTCCACCGAATGCCGCTCGACGATGGCGATGCCGTCGTCGAGGTCGCGCATCGCGGCCGCGGTGTCGCCGAGACGCATCGAGGCGCGCGCACGCAGCAGATACGGTTCGGGGAGCAGCGCCGTGGCGCCTTGCGCGCGATAGCCTTCGATTGCGGAGGTCAGAAACCGCCGCGCCTCGGACGGATCCCGGCGCAGAACGACCGCGCCGTGAGCGAAGGCGACGCCTGCAAGCGCGCGCTCTCGCGCGGCGGGGTCGCGGATGACCTGAGCGACAGACTCGGCTTCGCGCACTTTGAGGCTGCCACGTGCTTCGTCACCGAGGGCGGCATTGAGCACCGCCTCCCGGAACAGCGCGTCGTCAAGCACCGCCTCGTTTGCCGTGCCGCGATCGGCGGCTTCCACCAGCTCCAGGATGGGGAGGGCGGCTTCCAGACGGCCATGTTGCAACTCGCTTCGCGCGGCGGCGCCGAGGCTCACGGCAAGACGGTCCGCGTGTCCCTCGGCGCTCAAGAGGTCGAAACCCTCGATTCGCGCCGTCCAGGCATCGTCAGCGAGTCCCATGAACGTGAAGGTGGTTGCCTTCAGACCGAGAATGACTCCGAGGTTCGTCCGCTCGCCGAGCGCGCGGAATCCTCGTTCCGATTCGGCGAGCAGCGGGGCCGCGCCCGTCCAATCGGTGTCCACCATCCGGCACACGGCAAGTGCCCATGCAACCTGGGCGCGCATGGCCGTGAAACGCGGCTGCTGCTCGAGCTCGCGAAGCGTTTGCGCCTGTTCCGCGCATGCGGTGGTGCTTTGATGACGGTCATAGAGCGCTTCGGCCGCGTAGTAGCGGGCGGAGAAGCGCATGGGCGATCCGGCGCCGGCGAAGCGCGCCGCGGCGTCTCGCAGATCGCGCTCGCCGGCCTCGATCCGCTGATTGGCATAGGCGATTCTTCCGCGGCGATAGGTTGCATGGGCCTCGGCCAGCGATCCGCGGCCCGTGCCGTCGGAGCGGTCGATCGCGGCGACGGCCTCGCGAAGCAACGATTCGCCGTGGAGACTTACCAGCGCATCGCCGATGGCCCGTGCCACAATCAGCAGGTGTCCCGCCGCCGCGGTGTCGCCGCGGCGTGACGCCTCACCCCACAGGCCGAGCAGTTCGGCCTCCGCGTGGGTACGGCATTGCTGGGGGAATTGCGCCACGATCTGCGTTACGGCCGTTGCGTCACCTGCCACCGCCGCGCGCTCGAGACGCGGCAACTCCTTCTGGAACAGCGCTCGAGCCGACTGCAGCGGGAGGTGTGAAAGGTGCTCGCGCCCTTCGTTGGACCAGGGAGACGAAGAATCGACGGCGAGATACCGCTCCCACGCGGCGTGCGCTTCGCTCCTGAGGCCCAACCGCTCGAGTATCAGGGCGCGATTGAAAAGCGCCTCTGCCGACTTCGAATCGACGCGCAACGCACGATCGGCGGCGGCCAACGCCTCGGGCAGAAGCGACGGCCGTTGCTTCTGCACTGCCGCGGCAAAACGAGCCGCGGCAAGGTCATTCCACACGCTCGCATCATTCGGCAGCTCGGCTGCGGCGTCGCGCAGACGGCCGATGGCCTCAGCCGGTTGATCGACCAGAACCAGGGCGATTCCCGCGGCATGCCGCGCGTCGCCGGACCGTTCGCTCTGCGCGCGCTCGATGGCCTCGCCGGCGGCACCGTCCAGCCTCAACAGCCCCGAGTCCGGCCCGGCGTCTCCCGCCCGCATTGGACCGCGATACCGAGCCCAGGCGAATCCTCCGGAGAGCCGCGGCTCGGCCAGACGCGCCGAAGCAGCGGCGAGGCGCACGAGCCGCGAAACGGTATCGTCGCGGCGCCGCAGCAGCAGAAAGGCGATGGCCACGACGACCACCACGATCGCCGCCGCGGTGACCGCGAGCCACCGCCGCCAGGTCCGCGTGGCACGGTGCCGCGCCTCGTTGATATGTGTCATGACCATCGTCGTCGCGGTAACCATTTCATCGTCCGGGCGATGCAAGGCCGGTTCGCCACACAGGCATCTCCCGATGAAGGGAGTGGGACGCGCCGATCCGGTTTTCCGCCAGCCCGGCGAAGAAATCCCGGGCAACGACGTCACAGCCTGCCGTACGGCGGCACACGGCCGCAACGACGCCGTCCGCGAGCGCGAGGTTCGCGCGAAAGAAATTCTGCATAGGCACGGATTTGCTGACGTCATTCAGCATACGCGAAACGCCGGCAACGGCCCAGTCGACAATTTCGATGAGTCCAAAGCCGGCACCAGAGTGTCCGGCGGCTGACGACTCAGTCGACGTCGAGAATTTTGAAGAAAAACGGATCGACAGAGGGACGAATGATGGAATCGCCATGCCGGCTGATCAGATGTCCTTTGTAGTCTACATTTCGCTGATAGTTGAACGTCCCGCCGCCGTTCGGAAAAAAGTTTGTGGGCCAGGGCGAGTTCATCGCCGGGAAGACTCCATAGAAACCCGATCCGGCCGCGACGATGCGCGCGTAGTCGCCGCTGAAACCAGTCGTCGGCTCAGTGCGTGCCAGGAGTGTGTCATCCCAACTCGCTCCGTCTGCCGTGGTCTGGAAATGCGTCTCCATCAGTCCGGCCACGGATTTCTGGTAGAGCAGCCCCACCCTGCCGCGGTCGTTGATCGCCAGGCATACCAGGGTGGCATTTTCGATAGGGCTCAGGCCGGCGGACGACCAGTGGCTGCCACGATTGTTTGACCGCAGCAAGCGAAGTGTGTAAACCCCCGCCGCGGTTGCGGTGTCACACCACACGAGATACACGACGTCGCTGTTGGTCGGATCGACAGCAATGCTGAGATCGTTGCCGAGTCTCACGCCCCCTAGAGATCCTCCGGTGGGGATGAGAACGCCGCGGGCTACGATTTGCCCAGCCTCATTGTCGCCTGGATCTCTCAAGGCCGTAAACGGCGCAGTCGAAGCACCGGACGCCCATTCGTCGTCTCGAGCCACGACCAGATCCACGGTCCAGAAACGACGGTCGGGGCTCACCGAGGTCACGCTCTCGTAGGCGACATAAACGGTCCCATCGCTATGGACCACGGGACGGACCGGGTACCCGTCAAGTTTTGAGCGCGGATCGAGGCGCACGTGTGTGAATACCGGTGTCGCCGAAGAGGCATCGAGACAGATATCGATCATCGCTGACCCAACCTCATCGGACTCATCATCATCGGACCCACCATGACCGGCGAGCAACCGATAACCTACATAGAGCCGGTCCTTCCCGGCGTCCAGTCCGCCAACGACGGTGGTAGCCACCACCCACGGCTGATCGATGTTCTGCTTACGTGACTCCATCATGAACGCCACGACAGGCGGCGCCGCAGAGCCGCTGATACGGATCACGTCCATCTCACCGTGGAATAGGGATCCCTTTGGCAGCACTGCGATGTACAGTTCATTTGACGTGCTGGCAAAGCAGGGAGATTGGTCGCCCTGGCCCTTATCCGGGATGATGTGCCCGAGACTCCACGTCTCGCCGCCATCGAGCGAAAAAAAGATCGAACCCTTCGGACCCTGCCGGCCGGGGTCCTCGGTCGGAGTTCCCTGCGTGGTGATCACCATTTCGGCGACATTGCGCGGATTAACGGCGATGCTCGGCTCGCCATCCCATATGGATTCACCGCTGTGTGGGTGGGGAATGACGTTGACGATTCTCATGGTGCGCATTGCGATCTTCCACAACGATAGAGAGGGACGGGAGAGGCGAATTCTCCTGCCGGGGACGGCAAGCCCTGTCGGATCTGCGCAAGTTGCTGAAGGATCTGGTGGAGCCGAACGGGATCGAACCGTCGACCTCCTGAATGCCATTCAGGCGCTCTCCCAATTGAGCTACGGCCCCACGATGCCGGGAACTGCGGGAAGGCACGGAAACTAACGCGGTCGGCGCGTCAAAATTTCCGCCGAGGGGGCGCATTCTAGTCGATAGCCAGCTCCTCGGGAAGTTCGCTGCGCTCCTGTCGGCGTAGCCTTGGGCAACCAGCTCTGCCGGCTGGGAACATCAATTGCGAGTACCGGAGAGCTTGAACCGCATCACCCGCGCGTTGCGCCATCGCAACTACCGCCTTTTCTTCGGGGGACAGTCGATCTCCCTGATCGGGACGTGGATCACGCGCATCGCCACGAGCTGGCTGGTGTACCGGCTGACCGGGTCGGAGCTGCTCCTCGGCGTGGTGGGATTCTGCAGCCAGATCCCGCTGCTCGTCCTCGCGCCGATCGCGGGCGTGCTGGTCGACCGGTGGGACCGGCACCGCATCCTGGTCATCACGCAGATCCTCTCGGCGCTGCAGTCGGCGGCGCTGGCGGTGCTGGCGCTGATGAACGTGATCACGGTGGCCGAGGTCATCGTGCTGCAGATCGTGCAGGGGGTGATCAACTC
>DATLWA010000098.1:0-4236 GCA_035576905.1 Gemmatimonadales bacterium | reverse complement strand
TCACCCAACGTCAGCTCGGCACCGGCCACGGCGCTCACCACCGGCGCCACGTTGGCGATGTTGGCCGTGGTCGCAGCGGACGACGTGAGCTGCCCGTCCGAAACCACCAGGGTCACCGAGTACGAGCCGCTGTCGGCGTACACGTGGCTCGGCGTTGGGCCGCTGCCCGAAGAACCGTCGCCGAAGGTCCACGCATAGGTCAATGCGTCGCCGTCGGGATCCGAAGAGCCCGTGCCGTTGAAGTGCACGGCTGAGCCCTCAGTCCCGCTCACCACGGCGCCGGCATTGGGGATTGGCGCGCGGTTCACCTGCACCGCGACGCTCGCGCTCCCGGTCCCGACACCGCCGTCATCGTCGGTCACGCTCACCGTCACGGTGAACGGGCCCGGCCCGACGCCGGAATACCGGTGGCTGAGACTGAACGAGTTGCCGCTCAGAAAGAGCGCCTGCACGCCCGACCCGTCGCCGTAGTTGACGGTGGCGGTCCAGGTATCCGCACCCGGATCGCTGAACGACCCGGTCGCGCTGTAGGTCTCGCCGTCGGCGATGGTGGCCCCCGCGAACGCGCTCACCCGCGGCGCGACATTGGCGATGCTCGCCGTGGTCGCGTCCGACGCCGTCAGGCTCCCGTCCGACACCGTGAGGGTCACGGCGTACGTGCCGTTGTCGGCGTAGACGTGACTCGGCGAAGGACCCGTGCCCGAGGAGCCGTCGCCGAAGGTCCATGAATACGTCAGAGCGTCGCCGTCGGGGTCCGACGAGCCCGTGCCGTTGAACTGCACGGCGGTACCCTCGAAGCCCGAGACGCCCGGTCCCGCGTTGGCGACGGGCGCGTGGTTCAATTGCACCGTCACGCTCGCGTGGCTGCTGCCCACGCCGCCGTCGTCGTCGGCCACGCTCACCGTGACAGTGAACGTGCCGCTCGCGCGATAGGCATGATCGAGCGTGAACGTCTTGCCGACGAGCGCGAGCTGTTGCACGCCCGAGCCGTCGCCGTAGTCGACCGTGGCGGTCCAGCTGTCGGCGCCCGGATCGGTGAACGAGCCGTTCGCCAGGTAGTTCTCGCCCGTGAGGGCGGCGTCCGGAATGGCGCTCACCAGGGGCGCCACGTTGGCGATGAGCGCCGTCGTGACGGCCGAGGCCTGCAGCGCGCCATCCGACACCGTCAACGTCACGGTGTAGCTGCCGTTGTCGGCGTAGGTATGACTCGGCTGCGCCCCGGTTTCGGGCGCCGAGCCGTCGCCGAACGTCCACGTGTAGGTCAGCACGTCGCCGTCGGGATCCGAAGACCCGGTGCCGTCGAACTGCACGGCCGCGCCCTCAAAGCCCGCGACGCTCGGCCCCGCGTTTGCGACCGGCGGGCGGTTCACCTTCACCGCCACACTGGCGCTCGCGCTGCCCGTGCCGCCGTCATCGTCCTGCACCGTGACCCGGACCGTGAACGGTCCCGGCCCGACATGCGAGTACAGATGGCTCAAGCTGAAGTTCTTGCCGCTCAACGCCAGCGGCTGCACACCGGAGCCGTCGCCGTAATCGACGGTGGCGGTCCACGTGTCCGCGCCCGGATCGGTGAACGAGCCGCTCGCGGTGTACGTGTCGCCGTCGGTCAGGTTCGCGCCCGCGAAGGCGCTCACCGCCGGCGCGACGTTGGCGATGGTCGCCGTGGTCGTGGCGGACGCCGTCAGACTGCCGTCCGAGACGAGCAGCGTGACCGTGTAGGTGCCGTTGTCGGCGTACACGTGGCTGGGCGAGGGACCCGTGCCCGACGTGCTGTCGCCGAAGTTCCACGCATAGGTCAGGGCGTCGCCGTCGGGGTCCGAGGAGCCCGTGCCGTCGAACTGCACGGCGGCGCCTTCATCCGCCGACAAGGCCGGCCCGGCATTGGCCACCGGCGGCCGGTCGCTGGTATACAATTCCGCAGAGCGCAGCGCGCCCGCGAGTCCCTGCCCACCCGACAGCAGCACGCGGCCATCGCCGAGCGGCGTCGCGGGATAGTCCTGGCGCGCCGTCGCGAGCGAGCCGCCGCTCGTGAACGTGCCGGTCGCCGGATCGTAGACTTCGGCGCTGCCCAGGACGGCGCCGCCCGTGCGGCCGCCGGCCGCGAACACCTGGCCCGTCGACAGCACGGCCATCTGGTGGCGGTAGCGCCCGGTCGCCATGGATCCGGTGCTGCTCCAGCTGCCGCTCGCCGGATCGAACACTTCGGCCGCGGCGAGGAACGCCAGATCGCAACCCGACTCCGAGCAGCGATTGAGACCGCCCGCCGTGAGAATGCGGCCGTCGGGCAGCGGCATGAGGAAGTTGGCGGCGCTTTCGTCGTCCGAGGTCCACACGCGCGGATCGTGCATCGCGCCCGTGGGCGTCCAAGTGCCGCTCGACGGATCGTAGATCTCCGCCGACGCGAGCGACGCGAACGGGAACGCACCGGTGCCGCCGGCCACCAGGACGCGGCCGTCACCGAGCCGCACCGCGGCGGGTGAGCGGCGGACCGTATTCATGCTGCCGGTGGTCGTCCAGGTACCGGCCGCGGGGTCGAAGATCTCCGCCTGATTGCGAATCACGCCGCAGCGGCCGCCGCCGGTGACCAGCACACGCCCATCGGCCAACACCACGGCCACGGCGCTGGCGCGCCCGAAGGCGAGGTCGCCCGTGCGCGTCCAGGTGCCGGTCGCGGGGTTGTAGATCTCCGCGGAGGTCGACGTCGGCGGATCGGCACAGCTGAAGCTGAAGGGCACACCGCCCACGACGAGCACCCGCCCGTCGGCGAGCCGTACAGCCGTGTGCGCGAACCGTCCCAGCGTCATGCTCCCCGTCGCCGTCCACGTCCCGGAGCTCGGGTCGTACAGCTCCGCCGTGGCCAGTCCGGTGCGGCCGTCGCTGCGGCCGCCCGCCACGAGGATGCGTCCATCCAGCAGTCGGACCGCGATGTGGTCCGACCGGGCCGCCACCATGTCGCCGGTGGAGGAGAACCCGGAGCTGGCCAGACTCAGCATAGGAGCTGACGCCGGCGCGGTCAGGGACTGATGGCTGTCGCAAGCGGCGACAGAAAGGACGACAAGAGACACGAGGACGCGCCAACGGCTCGGTGACCCGAACATGGTCTCCTCAATGAATGAGTTGTTTCCCCGGGGCTCTCATGCCCCAGCAGGGCGGGCGCGGTACCATGATCCGGAGCACCCTGGGGGGCATCCGTGACGTTCCTCACAGGGGTTCTGTGCACGCGGGCCCCGGAGCATGGTATTATGGAGTTGGGTGGCTTCGGCCCCTCGTGCTTAACGTGACGCGGGTCACGCAAACCCTACTGTCCAACCTCCACCGGCCCGACTGGCGAACGTGACAGCCCTCGACCGAGCATCCCCCCATACCGCCGCCCGCACCCGCTCCTTCACGGAGTCCGTGATCCGCGGCATGACCCGGCTCGCCACGGAGCACGACGCCATCAACCTGGCGCAGGGGTTTCCCAACTTTCCCTGCCCCGAGGTCCTGAAGGAAGCGGCCGCGCAGGCGATCCGCGCCGACATCAATCAGTACGCGGTGACGTGGGGGGCCAAGCGGCTGCGCCAGGCGTTGGCGCGGAAGTACGCGGATTGGTACCGGATGACGGTCGATCCCGAAACGGAGATCACCGTCACCTGCGGCGCCACCGAGGCGATGGCGTCCACGATGCTGGCGCTGGTGGATCCGGGCGACGAGGTCGTGGTGCTGGAGCCGTTCTACGAGAACTACGGCCCCGACGCGATCCTCTGCGGCGCCAAGCCGGTGTTCGTGCCGGTCGAGCCGGGACGGCCGCTCGATCTCAACCGGCTGGCGCGGGCGTTTTCCAAGCGCACGCGCGCCATCATCCTGTGCACGCCCAACAATCCGACCGGCAACGTTCTGTCGCGCGCCGAGCTCGAAGGGGTGGCCGATTTGTGCCGCCGCCACGACGCGTACGCATTCACCGACGAGATTTACGAGCACATTTACTACGAAGGGGAGCACATCCCGCTCGCCACGTTCCCGGGGATGCGCGAGCGCACGGTGACGGTGAGCGGCTTGTCCAAGACGTTTTCGATCACCGGCTGGCGTATCGGCACGATCGTGGCGCCGGCCGCGTTGACGGACGCGATCCGCAAGGTGCACGACTTTCTCACCGTGGGCGCGCCCGCGCCGTTGCAGGAGGCGGTGGCTGTGGGCCTGGAGACGTTGGGCCAGGACTATTACGATCAGCTGAAGACGGACTACGGCAAACGCCGC
>DATLWA010000097.1:0-9042 GCA_035576905.1 Gemmatimonadales bacterium | reverse complement strand
GAGATCATTCGCGATCTGGACCTGCCGGGCCACGGCCTGCACATCCTGCCGCTCGAGAGCACGCTGACGCCGATGGAAAACGGCGACTATCTCGCCGGCTGGGCCGACCACGACGACACGCGTCGCGAGCTGTATCGCCATTCGCCCAAGGATGCCGAGGCGTACGACGTGTACGGCCGCCTGATGTACCACATGGCGCACGCCGTGAAGCCGATTCTGGGCCTGGTGCCGCCTGATCCCACATCGCTCAATCCCAAGGACTTGATGGGTCTGCTGCGCCTGGGCAAGCATTTCCGCGGCCTGGGCGCCGAGCAGTTCCACGCGTTGTTCAAGCTCATGACCATGAGCTCGGCCGACTTCCTGGACGAGTGGTTCGAGACCGACGTCTTGAAGGCCACCAAGTCGGCGAGCGGCATCATCGGCACGTTCCTGGGGCCGCGCTCGCCGGGCACCGCCTACGTGCTGCTGCATCATTACATGGGCGAGATCGACGGCGTGTTCCGGGCCTGGGGCTTCGCCAAGGGCGGTACGGGCTCGGTGAGCGAGGCGATCGCCGGCGCCGCCCGGCGGCTCGGCGCCGAGATCCGCACCGATGCGAGCGTCGCCAAGGTCATTGTCAAGAACGGCCGGGCGGCGGGCGTGGTGCTCGAGAACGGCGATGAGCTGCGCGCCAAGATCGTGGTGTCGGGGCTCGATCCGCGGCGCACGTTCCTGGGCCTGGTCGAAGAGAAGGATCTGCCGGGCGAATTAGTCGCGGACATCAAGCGCTTCAAGTTCCGCGGCTCATCGGGCAAAGTGAATCTCGCGTTGGGCGAGCTGCCGAACTTCACGTGCATGCCGGGCAACGGCCCGCACCTGCGCGGCGCCATGTCGATTTCGCCCAGCCTCGAGTACGTCGAGCGCGCCTACGACGACGCCAAGTGGGGCGAGTTCTCGCGCCGGCCCTACATGGACATCGTGATTCCGTCGATGATCGACCCCGACATGGCGCCGCCGGGCAAACACGTGATGTCGATCTTCGTGCAGTACGCGCCCTACAACGTGAACGGCGGTTGGACTGACGAGAAGCGCGAGGACTTTGGCGACGCGGTAATTAATTCGGTGGCTCAGTTCGCCCCTAACATCCGGTCGGCGATCCTGCATCGCCAGGTGATCACGCCGCTCGACATCGAGCGCATCACGGGGCTCACCGAGGGCAACATCTTCGCGGGCGAGCTGGCGCTGCACCAATTGTTCTTCCTGCGTCCCGCGCCCGGCTGGGCCAAGTTCCGCACGCCGGTGAAGGGCTTCTATCAGTGCGGCTCAGGCACGCACCCGGGCGGCGGCATCATGGGCGCGTCGGGCCGCCTCGCGGCGCGCGAGATCCTAAAGGACGCGCCGTGAGCCACGACACGATCGTGATCGGCGCGGGCGTCAACGGCCTCACCGCGGCGCACTATCTCGCGCACGCGGGCCGCCGTGTGCTGGTTCTCGAGCAAGCCAAGGAACCCACGGCCACGCCCGACACGGGCTGGGTGCCGGACGCGCTGATCAAGGAGCTCGGGCTCGCTCGCCGCGGACTCGTGGTGCAGCAGCCCGATCCGTGGATCGCGGCACCCTTGCCCGGCGGCGGGCGGCTCGAGCTGTCGCAGGACGTCGCGCGCTCCACCGAGGCGATCAAGAAGATCAGTCCCGCCGACGCCGCCAAGTGGCCCGAGTTCTGCAAGCGCATGCACCGGCTCGCTCAAGTGTTGCAGCAGCTGTATACCGAACCGGCGCCGGACGTCGAGACCACGGACCCGCGCGAGCTGCTGCACTTGGGGCTCGTGGGCCTGCGCGTCCGCCGCCTCGGCCGCCAGGGGATGATCGATCTGCTGCGCGTTCTCCCGATGGCCGCCGCAGAGCTGCTCGACGACTGGTTCGAGAACGCCACGCTCAAGGCCATCCTCGGCTCGGCCGGCGTGATGCACCTGCGTCAGGGTCCGCGCTCCGGCGGTACCGCGTTCAACATGTTGCACCATCACGTGGGCAGTCCCGCGGGCGTGTTCCGGCCCGCACGAAGCAACGTGCGGGAGGTCCTGGAGGGTCTGGAGGGTGTGGAGGTACGGCGGGGCGCGCAGGTCGCCAGGATCGCCGTGAAGGACGGGCGCGCCACCGGCGTGATGCTCGCGAGCGGCGAGGAGCTCCAGGCCGCGACGATCGTCTCCGACGCCGATCCGCGGGCCACACTGCTCGGCCTGCTCGATCCCGGCTGGCTCGATCCGGAGTTCGCGCTCGCCGTGAAGAACATCAAGTGCCGCGGTGTGGCGGCGCGGGTGACGCTCACGCTCGAGCGGGCGCCGGACTTCACGACGCTGCTCGTGGCGCCGTCGCTCGACTACCTCGAGCACGCCTACGACGACGCCAAGTACGGCCGCGTCTCGGCGAACCCGTGGCTCGAAGCCCGCGCCGACGGCACCAAGGTCGACGTGCACGTGCAGTACGTGCCGTACGTCCACGGCGACGATCCGGCGCGCGCCCAGGCGGTCGGCGACGTCGCGTTCGACGTGCTCACCCAACACGCCCCCGGCCTGCCGCACGTGAACGCGCGCCAGGTGCTTACGCCGGACGGGCTGGAGCAGCAGAGCGGGGTCACCGAGGGTCACCTCTACCACGGGGAGCACACCCTCGACCAGATTCTCTTCATGCGGCCGGTGTCGGGCTGGAGCCGCTACCGCACGCCGATCGCCGGCTTGTATCTGTGCGGCGCGGGCACGCATCCGGGCGGGGCGATCGCGGGCGGATCAGGGCGCAATGCGGCGCGCGCGATCCTGAAGGAGAAGGCATGACGACGTTCCTCAAGACCACAGACGCCTACAAGCAGGGCGCGCGCACCTTGCCCGGGCGCTACTACACGACGCCTGAGATCCTGTCGGAAGAGGCCGAGCGGATTTTCCGGAAGCGTTGGATTTGCGTCGGACGTGTCGAGACGATCGCCCAGCCGGGCGATTACGTGGTGGTCGAGATCGCGGGCGAGAGCATCATCGTCCTGAAGGATCAGTCGGGCGAGCGGCGCGCGTTTTACAACGTCTGCCGCCACCGCGGCACGCGGCTGTGCGAAGCGACGCACGGCAAGCTGTCCGAGACGATTCAGTGTCCCTACCACGCGTGGACCTACGCGTTGGACGGCCGGCTGATCGGCGCGCCGCACATGAACGAAGTGGCGGGCTTCGACAAGAAGGAATACCCGCTGCATGGCGTGGCGTTAGCCGAGTGGGAAGGGTTCCTGTTCGTGAACCTGGCGCGCGACGCGGAGCCCCTGGCCGAGGCATTCGCGCCGTTGGTGGGCAGATTTGCGCAGTACAACTTGAGCCGGCTGCGCACAACACGGCGCATCGAGTACGACGTTCGGGCCAACTGGAAGCTGATCCTACAGAATTACAATGAATGCCTGCACTGCCCCACGATTCATCCCGAGCTGTCGACCAAGTTGCCGTACACGAGCGGCGCCAACGACCTGATCGACGGACCGTTCCTGGGCGGTTACATGGAGATCAAGGCGCCCAACGAGAGCGCCACGATGACGGGCCGCGCCTGCGGGTTGCCGCTGGGCGATTTCTCCGACGCCGACCGGCACCGCGCATTCTACTACGCGCTCTTCCCCACCATGATGCTCAGCCTGCATCCCGACTACGCGGTGTTCTACACGGTGTGGCCCAAGGCCCCGATGGAGTCGCGCGTGGTGTGTGAGTGGATGGTGCATCCCGATTCACCGGCGGCGCCGGGCTACAACATTGCGGATGCCGAGGAGTTCTGGGACCGCACCAATCGCCAGGACTGGCACATCTGCGAGCAGAGCCAGCTGGGCGTCAGCTCGCGGATCTATCAGCCGGGCCCCTACTCGCCGCGCGAGAGCATTCCGGCGGCGTGGGATCGCGAGTACTTGCGGGTCATGGGGCACGCGGCGGGCCGCTAGCGGATCAAGCCGCGTAGCGGAGAATCGCCACCCAGTGGCACGCGCTCCCCACCAGGACGAAGAGATGCCACACGAAGTGGCTGTAGCGGACGCGCGGCGCGGTGAGAAACCCCACGCCCGCCGAGTAGGCGAGGCCGCCGGCCACGAGCAGCAGCAGCCCCGGTAGCGGCAGCTCCCGCGCGAGCGGCCGAATCGCAAAGACGATCAACCAGCCCATCACGACGTACACGGGAGTGGAGAGCCGCTCGAACTTCTCTCCTTCCACGACGGTCAAGGTAATCCCCGCGAGGGCGAGGACCCATTCCACAACGAGTAGAGTCCATCCGAACGGTCCGTGCAGCACGCTGAACGCAAACGGCGTGTATGTGCCGGCGATGAGGAGGAACACAGCGCTGTGATCGAGCGCGCGAAACGTGCGCTTGGCGCCGCTCTTGGGGAGCGCATGATACAGCGTGGAAGCGAGGTACAGCAGGACGACCGTCGCGGAGAAAACGATGGCGCCGGCGAAGTCGAGCCGGTTGCCAAGACGCGCGGCGTGCAGCAGGACCGGTGTCGCGACGAGCGCCGCGATGAAGCCCACGCCGTGGCTGATGCTGTTGGCGATTTCTTCACCGGGCGACTGCAGGCGCTCGGGTGCGGCAGTCAGGGCGCAGCCCCCGTCTGCTCCCGCAACCAGACGCGGGCGTCCGGCTCATTGCTGAACACCCGGACGTTGACCCCGCGGTTGCGCGCCACCGACTCACCGAAGCGCCCCGCGTCCACGATCGGCTCGTTGCCCACGAACGCGAGTGGGCCGGCGATCTGTTGCTCCGAGATAGCGACGGCGAAGCGATAACGGTCGAGGTCTTCGATGGTACCGTACAGCTCGTGCGTGTCCACCAGCAGAGCGACGGCAGGCGCGCTCCGCATCGCCTGCCCGACGTCGACGATGACGCCCAGGAACCACTCCAGGTTGAACGGCCCGCTGAGACGGATCACCAGCCAGTCGCCCTCGCGCACGAAGCGCGCCTCAGGTTGGGCCGTCAATGCAGTGTCTCATGACGCTGTAACCTGCGCACGAAATCGGCGATGCGCTTGGCGCGTGTCTCGGGCCGCTTGGCATCGTGGATGCGCCAGAGGATCGCATAGCGATAACCGGCCGAGATTTCCTTGAAGAACGCCTTGGCCTTCACGTTCTTGTTCAGGGCCGCCTGCAGGTCGGGCGGCACTCGCATCGTGCGGGCGGAGTCGTACGCCGCAACCCACCGCCCATCGCGCTTGGCCCCGTGGACCTCGCGCAGGCCCGCGGGCGTCATCCGCCCGGCCTTGATGAGCCGCAGAGCCTTGCCGCGGTTGATCTTCGACCAGATGCTCTTGGCACGGCGCGGCGTGAACTTCTGCAGCCACCAGGCGGCGTCATGCGGCCGCTTCTGGCCGTCGATCCAGCCGTAACACAGCGCGCCCTCGACCGCTTGATCGTAAGTGACGGACGCGTGTCCCGACGCCTGCTTCGCAATCTTCAGCCAGACGCCGGGAGACGTGGTGTGGTGCCGTTTGAGCCACGCCTCCCAGGCACGCTGACTGGCGAACGCGACGACGGGCCGGTCTAAGCGTGCGGCCACAACCAGCCGAACGTGCCGGCCGTGAGCAGCGCGTAGATCAATCCATCCACCGTCGCCTTGAACGTGATCATCCAGGACCGGCCGTACCAGATGGACAGCTGCCACAGCGCCAGCGCATAGCCCGCGAACGCCGTGAGGGCCACGAAGTGAAACACGTGCAGATACGGGCTGCCCGGCGGCAGGGCGCTGCCGGCGACGCACGCCGCGAACACGCCCACCACAACGGCGTACACAAACCAACCGATGAACCGCGGCGCCATGTCCATCGAGCCCTTCATCACCGTCATCACGACCACCGGGCCCTGCTTCATCTTCTCCAGGAATTCCGGGGTCGTCATCTCCTGGCGCGTGGCCGGCCGCGGGATCATGTAATCCCCCGGCGGGATGGCGAAGGGCCGCAACGCCGCCAGCACGCGGTCTTCATTGGGCATCTTGGGGTAATCGCCTTTGTGCCACGGCGACAGCATGTGGATCACCGAGCTCGCCACGAACACGATCACCGCCGACAACAGAATCGGAAGCCACAGCGCCAGTACAGCGGTCATGCCGACCTCCTGAGAGAGTCCTGCAAGCGTCACCGTTTGCGCGCGGCCTGCGCCACCGCCACGAACCGCTCCAGCGGCACGCTCGCCACCACGTCACCCACCACGTCCAGCGCCAAGTCGTCCGCGGCCTTGAAGCGGATGCACGCCTTGCCCATGGCGAGCTTCTTCCCGGCCGCGCGAAAGCCGTCCTCGAGCTTGGTCTTGAGCGCACCGCTGCCGTAGACCGTCAACAGGTGCAAGGTCAGGTAATTCTTCTCGGCCGCGAGCGCCGCGTACCACAGCGGCTGCCCGTTGTACGTGTCGGGGTAGCGGTCGAGCGGCACCTCGTACACGATCATGCCGGAGCGCAGCGCCTCCACGTAGCCCGGCGGCAGGCGCCGCCGCACCACCTCGCGCACCCGCTCCAGCTCCGCGCGGCGCGCCGCGGGGAGCTGCGCGAGATACTCCGCCGGTGTCTTGGCAGCGGCCTTAGGCAATCGTCCGGAACAGCGCCAACATCTTGCCGTCCTCCACGATGTCACGCTCGTACACGAGACCGACCTTGCGCAGCACACGCTGCGATGCGGTGTTGTTCAAACTCGTCACCGCGACGATGGTCTTAAGGTGCAGCTTCTCACGTCCCAACGCGAGACACGCCGCCGCAATCTCGGTGGCGAAGCCCCGGCCCCAGAATTCCTTGTAGAAGGCGTACCCCACCTCCACTTCATCGACATCCTCCACCAACAGGTGTCGCAACACCGCCCGGCCGACCGGCGGCCCGCCGCCCAGCTCGCGCAGGATCCACAGGCCAAATCCGTAGTCGTCCCAATGCTTGAGGTTGCGGGCGAGATAGGCGGCGTTGGCGGCCTCGTCGCGCACGCCGCGCAGGTACGCCATCACGGCCGCGTCGGCGTGCATGCGACGGATTTCGGGGAGATGATCCGCCGTGAGGCGCTCGGCCTGCAGGCGCGCCGTGGTGAAAGACTCAAGCCCCAAGCTTCAGCACCGTGTTCCAATTGCGGGCCGTGCCGCGCAGGCCCAGCGTCTTGTCGATCAACGCCGTCGTGAGACGCGACGTGCCCACGCCGTCCGGGTAAATGAAATACGCCTGGCGGCCGACGGCCCGTACGGTCTCCCGGCCCTTGATTGCCGCCTGCAGCGCCTTCACGTCCTTGGCGGCGGGCGCCTCCTTGAAACACATCATCAAGAGGTGGCCGGGATCCCTGCGTGCCGCATCCGGAAATGGGTTCCGTCTGATTATGGTCTGCCACTCCGCGGCAGTCCGCACGTGGAAGTCCGTCGCGAGATCGAGACGGCGCTGGGCCTCCTGCTCGAGCTTGCGCTCTAGTGCCGCGCTCGCCTGCGCCCGCCCCTGAAACACGAGGTTGCCGCTCTGCAGCAGCGAGCGGACATCCGTGAACCCCAGTCCCTCGAGCATGGCGCGCAGATCGGCCATCGCCACCATCTTGTGGCCGGCGAGGTTGACGCCGCGCAGCAGCGCGATGTACGTCGCCATCAGCCGCGTTTCGCGGGCTGGTAATGGCCGGGCTCGATCCGCGCCGCGATCGACAGGCGATTCCACGCGTTGATCGTCGCCGCCGCCAGCGTCAGGTCGGCCACTTCCTTGTCGGTGAAATGCGGCCGCACCGCGTCGTAGGCGGCGTCGGAGATGCGGCTGGTGGCGACCAACGTCACGGCTTCGGTCCACGCCAGCGCGGCCTGCTCGCGCGGACTGTAGAACGGCGACTCGCGCCATGCATCGAGCGCATAGAGCCGTTGCTCGCTCTCGCCCAGCGCGCGCAGGTCCTTCCAGTGCATGTCGATGCAGTAGGCGCAGCCGTTGATTTGCGAGGCGCGCAGCCGCACCAGGTGCAGCAGCGACTCTTCCAACCCGCACTGCGCGAGATACTTATCGAGGGCGTCCATGCTGTCGTACACACCCGGGGCGACTTTCACGTAGTTGAATCGCCGCATTACCGCTCCTCCAATCCGACTTTGGCGACCACAGCCCGAAACCGCGGGTCGCCCCGCAGCGGGTCCACGATCGGGTTCACGTTCAGATACACGACCCAGCCACGCCGCTCGTCGCAGGCGCGCTCCGACCAGGTGAGTGCCTCGGACCACTGCTCGAGTCCCAAGTACAGCGTCGCGAACGCGACGGACGAGACATATCCCGACTTCGCCTTTCCCAGCAGCTCCGCGAGAATCGCCTCGGCCTCCGCGCGCCGTCCGCTCCGGGCCAGCACGTAGCCCAGCGCCGAGGCCGTGTAGGCCCCCGCGCCCTCCTGCGTCATCCCTTCGCGCACCACCCGCTCGGCCTCGGCCCAGTCGCCCTGCTGCGCGATGGCGTGCGCCAGCACGCGGTAGCTCTCCGCCGAGGTGGGGTTCATCTCGATCGCGCGCGTGATGTGATAGCGCGCCTGATCGTAGCGATGCGCGTAGTAATACAGCCAGCCGACACTGCGCCGGATCGACACCGACGCGGGGTCGAGCTCGAGCGCGGTGTGGCCCTCCGCCAGCGCTTCGTCCAGGCGGCCCATCGCGGCGAGGAAGAACGCGTACCATTGGCGCGCGGTGGGATAGCGCGGATCGAGCGCGATCGCCCGCCGGAATTGCTCGCCGGCTCGAGCGAAATCCCAGTCGTAGATGTAGGTCGCCCAGGCGAGCGACGAGTGCGCCTCGGCGACCGTGTCGTCCAGCTCCAGCGCCTTGCGCGCGTACTCCTTGGCGCGCGCGAACCCCTCGGCCACCGGCAGACTGCGATAGTCGAGCAGCTGCGCGTAGGAATCCGACAGCCCCGCGTACGCGGGGGCGTAGCGCGCATCCTCCGCGATCGCCTGCTCGAAGAAATGAATCGCTTCGACCGTGCCCTCGTTGGACCGTTTGTTCCAGGCGTGGCGCCCTTTGAGGTAGAGCCCGTAGGCCGCGACGTTCTTGGTGTAGCGGCGGGCGGGCGGTGCCGTGAACTCGGCGAGCGTCGTCG
>DATLWA010000096.1:0-13296 GCA_035576905.1 Gemmatimonadales bacterium | reverse complement strand
ATCGCCGCGAGAAAGAATGCGTACCACTGACGCGCCGTGGGATAGCGCGGGTCCAGCACGATCGCCCGCTGGAACTCGTGAGCCGCCTGGGCCCAGTCCCAGTCGTAGATGTAGATCGCCCAGGCGAGCGCGGAGTGGGCTTCTGCCACCGTATCGTCCAGCTCGAGGGCCTTGCGCGCGTATTCCTTGGCGCGCGCGAACCCCTCGGCCACCGGCACGCTGCGATAATCGAGCAGCTGCGCATAGGAATCCGACAGGCCCGCGAACGCCGGGGCGTAACGCGCGTCCTCCGCAATCGCCTGCTCGAAGAAATGAATCGCCTCGACGGTGCCCTCGTTGGAGCGCTTGTTCCAGGCGTGGCGCCCTTTGAGGTAGAGCCCATAGGCCGCGACGTTCTTGGTGTAGCGGCGGGCGGGCGGCGCCGTGAACTCGGCGAGCGTCGTGGCGCGCAGCGTGTCGACGATGGTCCGCGCGATCTCTTCCTGGATCGCGAACACGTCGGCGAACGTGCGGTCGTAACGCTCCGACCACAGCAGCTGGCCGTCGGCGGTCGAGGTGAGCTGGGCGGTGATGCGCAGCCGGTCGCCGGCGCGCCGCAGCGTGCCCTCGAGCACCCAGGCGGCGCCGAGCAGCGCACCAGTCGCGCGCACATCCTGCGGCTTGCCCTTGAGCGAGAACACCGACGTGCGCGAGGCGACGCGCAGCCCCTCGACGCCCGCCAGCGCGCTGATCAGCTCGTCGGTGATGCCGTCGCTCAAATACTCGTTGTCGGGATCGGGGCTCACATTGACGAAGGGCAGCACGGCGATGCCGCGGCTCGCCGACCAGCCGGCGCCGCTGGCCGGGCCCTCGCCCTGCAGCCCTGCGACGAACGCGCCGGCCGACGCGAACCGATCCGCGGGATTCTTGGCCAGCGCCCGGGCCAGCGCCCGCTCGAGATGCGCGGGCACTTCGGGTCGCAGCACGCGCAGCGGCGCGGCCGTTTCGGTCACCTGCTTCGCCATGACCGCCCGGGCACCCGCGCCGCGAATCGGCGGCTGGCCCGCGAGCATCTCGTAGACGACGCACGCGAGACTGTACAGGTCGCTGGCGTTACCCAGGTCGCGTTCCCCCGCCGCCTGCTCGGGGCTCATGTATTCGGGCGTACCCAACGTCACCCCGACTTCGGTGACCGCATCCGGTCCCGCCACGCTGCACACGCGCGCGATGCCGAAGTCGGCGAGTACCGCGTGGCCGTCGGTGAAGAGGATGTTCTCGGGCTTGACGTCGCGGTGGACCAGATTCTGGCGGTGCGCGTAGTCGAGCGCGGCGCCCACGTCGCGGGCGATGCGAATCGCTTCCGCCACGGCGAACCGCGGCTCGCGCAGCAGCCGCTCGCGCAGCGAGCCGTCGGCCACGTGGGGCGTGACGTAGTAGAGCAGTCCGCCGGCCTCGCCCGAGTCGATCAGCGGCAGGATGTGGGGGTGGGTCAGCCCAGCCGCGATGTGGATCTCCCGCAGGAACCGCTCGGCGCCGAGCGACGCCGCCAGCTCGGCGTGCAGCACCTTGATGGCGACGTTGCGGTCGTGCTTGAGGTCCGCGGCGAGATACACCGTCGCCATCCCGCCGCGGCCGAGCTCGCGCTCGATGCGGTAGCGGCCGGCGAGTGTGGCGGTGAGGTCGGCGGGTATGGGCGCCATCGGGCAAGAATATGCCCGGGCGAAGGCGCGCCTTCTAGTGCACCCGCTTTAGCTCGATCTCCGAAATGATGAACCCGAACGCGGGCCAGCCACCCGAGCGGACCGACCGCTCGAACCAGGCGCGGGCCTTCGTCGTGTCGCCCCGCACCAGGTACCAGTTGCCGATGCCATAGCTCAGCGTCGCCACCTGGATATCGGCCGTGTCGGCGGGCGTGAAGACCGAGTCGGGGCTGGTCTGGCCGCGATAGAGCTTGAGGCGCTGCGCGTAGGCGTTGGTCACGGGCAGCGAGTCGGGGTGGCGGTCGAGCATCGCCTGTGCCTCCGCTCCCCGGCCGGCGCGCGACAGCGACATCCATAGCCAGTCGGTGGCGCCGGCCAGCTCCGCCGCGTCGGGCGCGCGCGGCTGGGCGCGGGTGAACGCGGCGGCGGCGGCGGCAAAATCGCCGCGGGCGTAGCGGACGATGCCGAGGTGGTACCAGATGCCGTAGATGGTGCTGTCGAGGCGGGCGCCGCGCGTGAGATCGTCCAGCGCGCGGTCGAACTCGCGCACCGACAAATACCGGTGGCCGCGCCAGCGATAGAGCAGCGCATTGTTCGGCGCGATCTTCAGACCGCGCGTGAACGTGGCGATCGCCTCGCGGAATTGCCGCGCACCCGATTGCGCGACGCCCAGCGCGATGATCTTGTCGACGTTCCTGGGATCCGCGGCCAGGACGCTCTCCGCGCGCGCGATGGCGCCGGTGTCGCGCTGCGCGCGGTACTCGACGCCCGCGGGCGAGCGATACTGCACCGTTTGCGCCGCGACGGGCGCGGCCGCCGCGAGCAGCGCGGCGGCGAGCAGGCTCCTCACTGCGTCGCGTTCGCCAGGTCCGTCACCGCCGCGGCGAGCGTTTGCACCTTCTTCTGATCGCCCGCGGCCGCCGCGTCGCCGCTCAACTGTGCCGCCAGCTGCGTGAGCGCGTCCTTGCGCTGTTGGCCCTTCAGATGCTCGGCGCGCGCCAGCGCCGCGCGGGTCGTCACGATCTTGTCCGCCGCCAGACCGTTGGCGCGCTCCAGCTGGTCCACGTACGCCCCGGCCAGCGCGAAGCTCGGCGGCCACACCAGTTTCGGCTGTCCCTGTACGTTGAGGTAATCGAGGTGCACGGTCTTGGCGGCGGCGATTTCGTTCGCCGAGATGAGGCCGCTGGGCTGCAGCGCGAAGATGTCGAGGCCGCGCGAGATCTCGGAGCTCACGATCACGCCGTTGTACCAGTACGCCGACCACGTTCCGCCGCCCGCCATCTTGGTCGAGTCCACCGGCCCGTAGTCGAAGTAGGCGATCTCCTTGGGATGGGCGGGATCGGTCCAGTCGAATACCGAAATGCCGCCCTGATACCACGACTGCACCATCACGTCGCGTCCGGGGATCGGGATCAGCGAGCCGTTGTGCGCGACGCAATTCTCGAACGACGTCTGCGCCGCCGGCATCTTGTAATAGCTCTGGAACGTGAGCGTGCCGTTCGCCACCGTGAAAATCGCGTCGGCGCCCCATTGATACTTGTCGGTGACGCGGCACTTGGGCTGGCCGCCGCCGCCCCATTCATCCGAGAAGAGCAGCTTGGTGCCGTCGTTGTTGAAGGTCGCGGAGTGCCAATACGAGAAGTTCGAATCCGATACGGCGGCGATCCGCTTGGGGTGCGCCTTGTCGCCGATGTCGAGCAGCAGGCCGTAGCCGGCGCAGGCGCCGCCGGCGAGGCCGATCGCCGGATAGACGGTGATGTCGTGGCACTGGTTCGGGCCGGGACGGATGCCGTTCTTGGTCGGCGGCTGGTTGGCCCCCACGATCGCATCGATGATCCCCTGGATCGCACCGCGCAGCGCGGCGCTGTCGGCGGCCGTGGCCGTCGTGCCGCCCCGCGCCCTGACCACGCTGTCGAGCCGCGGCTGGACGAAGCCGTTGGGGAGCGCGAAATCGGTGCCGTTGAGCTTCACGACGTAGCCGCCGTGCGCCCGCGCCGAATCGGCCGCGCGGGCCGCCGCGGCGATGTCCTCCGGCGCCTCGGCGTGCACGATGGGCGCCGTCAGGTCGTTGAAGATGCGCGGCGAGTCGACGATGTGCGCCTGCTCCGGATGCGCCAGCGGCACCTGAATCACTTCGATGCGGAACAGCGCCGATGTCGAGTCCTGGTCCGGCTGCAGCCGCGAGCATCCCGCCAGCTCGTTGGGCGAGCGGACCCCGGCCGAGCCCGAGACATAGATGTAGACGTTGGCCTTGTCGTTGGGATCTTCCACCAGCGTGTGCGTGTGCGAGCCGCGGCAGGTCTGCACGTTGCCGATGTACTTGGGATTGGTGATGTCGCTGATGTCGAAGATGCGGATGCCGCGCAGGCGGACGGCGCTCACCGAATCGTGGACGCCCTCGCCGCTGCAGTCGATCCGCCCGGAATTCCCCTCACCCGATACAAAGAGGAGGTTCTTGTAGACCGAGACGTCGCTCTGGGACGCGGGACAGTAGTAGCCGATCTTGAGCGTGGGCTTGGCCGGGTTGCTGATGTCCCACACCTGATAGCCGTTGTAATTCCCCTGAATGGCGTAGGGGCCGGTGAACGACAGATCGGAGTTGGTGGAGTGCAGGAACTTGCCCGTGGGCGGCGTCTGCGAGACCACCTTCACGTTCCACGATGCGTGAGCGGCGATGGCCTCGTGACAGGCAGGGGCCGGCGCCGCGGGCGTCCCCGGAGCCGCGGGAGCCGGCGGCGGGCAGGTGAATCCTCCCCGCAGCCCGACCCGGCGATCCGGCACCGGGGCGGTGGTGGACATGTCGAGCGGGGCCGAATGGGCGCACGCCCCGAGGGCGAGCGCCGCGATGACGGACAGGGAGGAAGAGGCGAATCTCACGAGGGGCTCCGTTTCATGGCGTCGAGCATGTGATTCATGCGGGCGATTTCGGTGGTTTGATCGGCGTACACATCGGACGCGAAGCGAAAGACGATCTCCTCTTCCCCGCCCCCTTTGGACCCGAACAGCTCGTTGACCATGGTGATGGCACCCTGATGGTGCTGGATCATGTCGTTCAGAAAGAGGCGGTCGAAATTCTGGCCGCGCGCGCTGTCCAGCTGCGCCAGCTGGGCATCGGTGAGCATCCCGGGCATCATCATCGCCACCATGCTCATGCCGGGCATCGGCCGGTAGATCGTGTCCGGCTGCGGCACCGCTTCATTCCGGTCGCGCAGCCAGCGCTGCATCAGGACGATCTCGTCGGTCTGTCCCACCACGATGCGCTCGCACATCGCGCGCAAACTCGCGCTCGCGCCGTGCGATGGCGCCCAGCCGGCGATCATCACCGCCTGGGCGTGGTGCGCGATCATGCCGCTCATGAAATGCACGTCGGCCGGCGTGTAGTTCTTGCGGGCGCTGTCGGAGCCGCCGGGTGCGGGGCGCTGGGCGGCGGAGACACACACGATGGTGGCGAGCGCGGCCAGCGCCGGCGCGCCCGCGGAGAGGATCGATTTGCGCATGCTCAATGTTCGCTCAAGAATTCGCCGCTGCCAAGACCGCCCCGGCGTGTTGCGCCGCCGTTACTGTTTGCAATCGTCTTGCTTGAACCGGATCACCGTGGCGGACATCCCGCCGTGGGGGAGGAACCCTACGCCAATGAGGGCATGGCCTCCCAGATTGCGCGCCTTCTTCGAGAGGGCGCGCACCAACCCGTCCGAAGAGGCAAAGGAGAACCCCGCGCTGCTCGCGGTGACGAGGGCAAGCTCGTCGAAGGGGCATGTCGGGAGCTTTTGGCTGTACAGCTGCACGACCGCATCCGCGGGCGCAGGCTCGTGCTGCGTGGGCGAGAGCCGAGTGACGTGAGTGTGGGGCGCGCAACCGAGGAGCAGGATGACCGTGAGGGGTGACCAGCGCATGGGGTGCCTCCCTTCCGAGACACAGGCCTTGATGCGGGCGACGGCCGCATGCTTGAAATACGCCGAGGGCCGACGCCAGCTGCGTCAGGGAATTGTTAGGCGAGCGCGTCGAGCAAATGCCACACCGCTCATCACGCCGAGCGCTCCGGCCAGCACGATCACCGCCACGAGCCACAACGGGTCCGCGGTGCGCCACCAATCGTAGCTCACCACCAGGGCCGGGATCGCGGCGCTGGCGGCGTGCAGCACCCGCGCGCGCACCGCGATGCGCGCCGCCACGTACGCGCCCACCGCCGTGGCGAGGTACAGCCGGGCCGCGAGACCCCACTCCCAGGCTAGCGACCAGAGCGTGTCCGGCCAACGCAGCACGATGGCCGCGACGGCGTTGATGAGGAGCGCGGTCACCAGCCCCGCGGCGAGGCTGGCGACGCTACGGCGCGCCGGGGTCATGGAAATACTTTCCGCCACGCCGCGCGCGCACTGTCGTCGAACCGTTGGACGAATTCATGTAACTGCGATACCGCCACGTGGTTTTGGTGAAAGTCCCCACAGGCCATCCAGAGACGGCCCAGCGAGTCGGCAAAGATGCGGTAGACGACCGTATCACTGGAAGCCCCGGGGGCGAAGCGCGTGCGCTGGGGCCCGACGGCGGGCGTCGGGGCCAGCCAGACGAGGCCCGCCACGTCATAGACCACCTGGACGCGGGCCGAGTCGCCCACCGGCAGCGCGGGCAGCACGTGAATCGCGGTGGTCACCGGGAGGAAGTCGGTCGCCGGGTTCCAGTTGCAATCACGCCACGCCACGAAGGAGTCCGCCGCCCACCAGTCACCCAGCGACTCGGCGACGACGAAGCGATTCACGAGGCTGAGCGCGGTGTCGAGGTCGGGGGGATGAGCGGCGACCGGCACCGGGAACACGGCGGCGTCCGCGGCGGGAACGTCGGGTGTCCGCGCGGCCACCTCCTGTTTGCACGCCGCCAAGGCGAGCGCGAGCGCGACCCATTTACGGCGTGTAACGGCGCTGCTCCACCACGACCGCGGCAGTCTGGGTGCCGATCGTATAGGCGGACCGGAACGTCCCTTCGACGCCCACTTTGGCGCCCTGGCGCGGCACGCCATTCCCCTCACTCACGATGGACAGCGTTCCGGTCCCGTCGTTCAACTGGTACGCCCCATAGCCGAGCGCGCCGAGCGATCCTTGGACGTCGCCCGAGATGCGGACGGTTTGGCCGTCGAAGCGACTGGGATCGTCGAGCAGCGTCTTGATCGGTGTGGTGCCCTTGCAGCTGAGAAAAAGGAGCGCGGCGATCGCCGCGAGCAACGGGCGTGCCGAACGCCGGCTGTGCCGTCTCGGTAGACTGAACATGATCCACCCTCTCTGGAAGGATTGGCGGTGACCGACCGTACCATTGAGGATGCTCCGGAGGGCGGAGACTCGGTATCGTTCGAAGGGATGGAAAGTGGCTTAGCTCGCTCCTTCGAAGAACTCCACCGCGCCCGTCTCCAGCGAGTACTCGGCCCCGACCACAAGCACCCCTTCGTCCCGGATCAGCTGCTCGAGCACCGGCGAGCCGTGCCGCAAGTGATTGACGGACGCGCGGATGTTGGCGCGTACCGCCTGTGCCACGAGCTGCTCCGTGTCCTGTCCCGACGCTCGCGCCAGGAGGCCTTCGACCGACGGGCGCACCCGGTCCACGATGGCGTGCAGGTTGGGCGATTGGCGCTCGCCGGGCATGCGCAGCTCTTCGATCGTGGCGAGGATGGCGCCGCATTGCGAGTGGCCCAGCACCACCACCAGCCGGGTGCCATAGCGCGCGGCGGCGAATTCGACGCTGCCCACCTGCGACGGCGCCACGATGTTGCCGGCGACGCGAATCACGAATAAGTCGCCCAGGCCCTGATCGAACACGATCTCGGCGGGGACGCGGGAGTCGGAGCAGCCGAGGATGATCGCAAAGGGCTGCTGCCCCGCGGCCAGCTCGGCGCGGCGCGTGTGGCTGATGAAGGCGTCGGCGTCGCGGGTGTTGGCGACGAATCGCTCGTTGCCGGCCCGCAGACGGGCGAGCGCCTCGGCTGCGGATACGACTGACACGTCAGACGTAACGGGCGATGGCCATCGCCGCCGCGGCCACCAGCAGCAGGAGGGCCACGACCCGGCCCGCAGCGTCCGCGCGGGCACGCAGGCGCTGGATCTCGGCGCCGCGCTGCTCGCGCTCCTGCGGTGTCTTGACCGCGGCCATCTCCTGCTGCAGCGCGGCCGCGCGGGTCATGGCCGGCCGCACGAACGCGATACCCACGGCGAACGCCGCGAGGGCCGCCACGCCCCCCAACCCGAACGTCATGCCGACCGACGACGCCATGAAGCTCGGCTGAAAGCCCGCCGAATCGCGGCCGTAGAGCCAGAGCCCGGAGACCAGCGTCGCCACCGCGAGCAGCGGCATGATGGTCATGAGCCCGCGCCGCTGCAGCGCCGCGACGACCTTGCCGCCGTCGGGTCCGACATCGCCCAGCGCCGGCACCAACATAAGGCCCGTGAACACAGCGAAACCGACCCACAAGACACCGCTGACGACATGTACCAGGCGCAGCACGACGACGAGCAGATCCATGATATGCTCCGGCGACGAGTTGGAAGGGATATGACGGCGGGCGCGGGCGCCCGCCTCAGGCGGCTGATTCGGTGTGATGTCCGTGCACGTGCAGCGACTGGAACAGCACGCGGGCGACCGCGGCGACGTCGCGCACGGCCGCGTTAAAGGCCTCCTCGTTCACCTTCGACGGCACGCGAAATCCGCTGATCTTCCGAATGAATTGCAGCGACGCGTCATGCAGCTCGTGATCGGTCGGGGCGCGATCCGGCTGGCGCAGGCGCTTGATGTTGCGGCACATCGTTCGTCTTCCTTTTGGAGTTAAGGTGCAGTCCGGGACAGCAAGGGTACCGCGGCCGTCAGCCGCGGGCATTCTCCGACGTTCCGCGCGCGCAGCTCCAGCACCTGCTGCACCAGGAAGTGATGCGAGCCGCCATAGATGGAGCCCGAGTCCGCGCGGACGCCGCGCAAGCGCACGAACATCCGCTGATACGGCTGCCTCGCCTCCTGGCGATAGCTCGCCGCGAGCGCGGAGTCGCGCACGATCAGGATCGTGTCGGGCTGGTCGCACCGCACCAGCGCCCCCGTGTCGTCGTAGGCCACGTAGAGGCCGCTCACGTCCACGGTTGGGTGGCACGCGGCGAGCAGTGCGGCAATCGCAACGACGCTCGAGATGCGCATGGGGAGCCCTCCTCCCTTCATTTTAGCCGATCACCGCACCACCGCCAGCTCGATCAGCCGTGAGTCGGCCTGGCCCTGGTCGTCCACCGCGCGCACCATGAACGAGCCCGGCGCCGCGGGCTTCCACGCCAGACTGCCGCCCGGCGGCGCCTTGCCCAGGAAACTCGAGCCCACGAACCAGTAGACGTCGCGCACGCCGGCCCCCGTGGTCGCGCGCAGCGTGATCGTCTCCTGGCCGAGGCGCTGGGCGCGCAGCGAATACACCACACCGCGCAGCGGCGAGGTGATCTGCGGCGGGGCGGCGGCCACCGTTTCGGGGCTGTGCGCGGCGCACTGGGGATCAAACGGCGGCGGCGTGCGGCGCGGCAGGCCCGCCTGCTGGAACAGCTTCAGCATGTCGGAGCCCCACATTTCATACACGACGCGATGCACCGGCCCGGTGGTGTACGGCGGGCAGGCGCGCAGGCCCGTGCGATCCTCGATGAGCAGCCCCTGATGCAGCGTGCTGACGCGGATCGGCGACTTGCCGGGAATGAACCACGTCGGCACGGTGCGCGGGCAGTCGGCGTTGGGCAAGTCGCCCGACGCGGCGCAGACATCCACCGTCGCCAGGTTCGCCGGAAAACTCCGCACGGGCTCGCCCAGCGACGGCTCCTGGGCCTCGATCGCGTCCACCACCTGGAAAAACAGCGGGGCCGCCACCTGCACGCCCACGAACGCGGGATTCCCTGCCCCGTTGAAATTGCCCACCCACACCGCGAGGACATAGGGCCCGAACGTCCCGATGCTCCAGGCGTCGCGAAAGCCGTACGACGTGCCGGTCTTCCACGATACCGCCAGGCGCCCCGGCACGGCCGCGGTCACGTTGTCCGGCCGCGGATTGTCCGCGAGCATCTCGCGCGTGATATAGGTCGCCTCGGCGCTCAGCACCCGGACGCCGCGCGTCGCCGGCTCATCCGCCAGATAGCGCACCGGCCGCACCACGCCGTCACCCGCGAGCGCGCCGTACAAGGTGACCAGCTCCTCCATCGTGACGTCGCCGCCGCCCAGCACCAGCGCCAGTCCGTAATAGTCGCGGGAGCGCAGCCCCGACACGCCCGCCATCTCGAGGAAACTGTAGAGATCGGGCTGCGACAGCTGCGATGCCACCCACACCGCCGGCACGTTGCGACTGCGGACCAGTGCGTCCTTGGCCGTGAGCGGTCCCATGAAGCGGCCGTCGAAATTCTCCGGGCTGTAGGCGCCGAACGCGGATGGCGCGTCCTTGAGCATCGTCATGGGATGCAGCACGCCCTGATCGAGCGCCAGCGCGTAGATGAACGGCTTGAGGGTCGAGCCGGGCGAGCGCTTGGCGAGCGTGCCGTTCACTTGTCCCGCGATGGCGGCGTCGAAAAAGTCCGCCGATCCCACCAGCGCCTGTACTTGCATCGTGCGCGCATCCACCAGCATCGCGGCGGCGTTGTGGATGCCGAGCCGCCGTTGCGCGGCGACGTAGGAATGAATCTGCCGCTCCAGCAGCGCCTGCAACCGGCGGTCGAGCGTGGTGTGCACCTCCGCCACGCCATGCCGGTCCGCCAGCACGGCGTCGACAAGATGCGGCGCCCGGAACGGCAGGTCGGCGGGCGAGCCGATGCGGAGGCCCGCGCGCAGCAGGCCCGCCTCGCCCTCGACGCTCGGGTGCGCCGCCCGCCAGCGCTCGTATAGGACGTCTCGCGCCTGCCGCAGCGCGAGACCGGGCCGCTCGCCGCCGCCGGGCGCGCGCGCGGTCGGGTTCTGCGGCAGCACGGCGAGCGTGAGCGCTTCGGGCAACGTCAGCCGGCTTGCATCCTTGCCGAAGTAGATCAAGCTCGCCGCCGCGGCGCCTTCGACGTTGCCGCCGTAGGGGACGAGGTTGAGATACGCCTCGAGGATGTCGTGCTTGGTATAACGCAGCTCGAGCTGCAAGGCACGCGCGATCTGCACCAGCTTGCCGCCGGGTGTGGACGAGTGGATGCCGTAGAGAATGCGCGCCAGCTGCATCGTGATGGTCGAGCCGCCCTCACGCCGCGCGCGCAGCACATACGTCCGCCACGCACCGCGCACCAGCGACGCGGGATTCACCCCCGGATGCCACCGGAAGTGGCGGTCCTCCTGGAGCAGCGTGGCCTCCACCAGCAGCGGCGACATGCGCTCGAGCGGCACCCACACCCGGTACTTGTCGTCGGCCGAGAGCGTGAGGCGCAGCAAGCCGCCGCCCGCGTCGTATACGGCGGTGGACGTGGAGAATCGCGCGGCGAGCGGCTGGTGCGGGATCACCCGCGGCAACAGCCAGAACGCGGCCGCGCCGCACAGCACGGCTACGCCAGCGCGCCGCAACCGGCGCATGTTCACGGGCGCTTCACCACGATGCGGCCGGGCTGCGACCAGGCGCGCACACGGCGGTCGTACATGCCTTCACCGTAGGCCGGCGGCACTGCGAACGAGCCCACCGCCGTCGCCTTGACCGTGTAGACGAACTCGTGCGCGGCCGCGTCGGCCACGCCGTAGACATTCACCCGGTCCTCGCGAACTTCGGCGTACTCGGGCGACCACCCCACGGCCTCGCCGAAGGTCGGGGTCCAGGATTCCCCTTCGCCCTCGCTTTCGCCTTCGCCACCTTCACCCTCTCCCTCACCCTGATTCGTGGGGCGGCGCCGTACGTAGCTCGTCACCTGGGACTGGGGACTCGCGTTCTCCACCACCTCGAAGCCGCCCGGCAACAGATCCACCAATGCCACATCCGCGATCGGCTCCGAGCCCAGCGCGCGGAATTTCAGATGCACTTGCAGCTCGTCGCCCAGCGTCACCGTCGTGAGCGCCTTGCCGTTCTTGTCCGTGTACTCGCGCAGCACTTCGAGTCCCTGCGAGAACGCCTTCGCGGGAATCGTGCGATCGAACCCCGCCTGGCTCAGCAGATAGAACGCGGCCACAGCCGCGTCGCTCGCGAAGCCGATTTTCTGCGCGGCCGCCGAGACGTCGGCCTCGGGGAACGTGCCGCCCGGCAAGCCCAAGACGTGCTGCGTGCCGTCCTTGAGACTCTCGGTGACGGTGAAGTGGCCCGCCGCCACCGGCCCCGTCGCCGTGACGTAGGCGTCGAGCGCCAGGATCGCATACGCGCTCGAGAGCGTGTTATACCAGCCCTGCTGGATCGGCCCCACGATCGCCTCGATCGCCTGCGCTCTGAGGCCTGAGAGCTTGGCCGGGAAATGGCGCGACACGAGATAGAGCAGCATCGCGTCGTGCGTCAGGGCGTCGTCGTAGAACCCGTAGTCCGCGGCGCGGTGCGCGTCGAAGCGCGCGGCCGAGATCAAGGCGTCGGCGTGCCCGTCCTGGCGCAGCAGCTGATACGTCGCGGCCAGGAAGGCGCCCGTGAGATCCTGCTGCCACACGTCGGGATAATTGGTTCGCACGCGTTTCTCGAGCGACATCGCGTACCCCGTCGTCACCACGCCCTGGCGCGTCAGGAGATAGATCGCGTACGCGCGGGTGCGCTCGTCGAACAGGCTGTTGCCCTCGGTGCTCGCGAGATGCTGCAGATACCCGGCGCCCTGGGTCAACACTTCGGGCGGCACGGTGAACCCGTGCTCCCTCGCCTCGAGCAGGAAGTGCTGGGCGTACACGGAGACGTAGTCGTCCACGTGGGCGTTCGCCGCCCACAGGCCGTACGCGCCCTCTTCGTTCTGCCGCGAGCGCAGCATGTCCAGAACTTTGTCGAACGACTGCGCGGCCTGCGCGACGTTGATGCCGAATTCGGGCCGCCGCGCCAGCACCATCGCGGGCACGCCCTGACTGACCAGCTGCTCGGTGCAGCCGTAAGGATACTTCTCGAGATACGTCGCCAGCCCGTGCGCCAGGCCGAGCGGCAGCACCGACATGCCGGCACGGACCGTGCGCAGTTCGGGGAAGAGATCGCGATCCACGGGTGTCGCGGCGCTGCCCTGCCGCACGCTGCCGGCTGCGAGCGACGTGCGGTACGGCACGGACGGCCGCAGGCTCAAGGACGACGTGATGTGCCCCGACTTGGCGCCGAGCTTGCTCGTGAACGTCAGATCGGCGTTGCCCAGTTTGTCGCGCGCGCGCAGGCGGAACGTCGTGGCGCCCTCGCGCATCGCATCGATCGCCAGCGTGGTACTGCTGGGTCCCAGCACCTCGAGCTGCGGCGACGCCTGCAACGCCACCTCGATCTGCGCGCCCTTCCCGGACGTCGCGATGTTGTTGGCCACGCCGACGCTCACCTCGAACGTGTCGCCCGGTGCCACCATCAGCGGCACGTTAGGACTCAACACGAAGTCGCCGCGGACGATGGCTTTCTCCTCCATCGCCCCGACGGCATCCTGATTGACCGCGACCGCCATCACGCGCAGGGTGCCGTTGAAATAGTCGGGCACCGTGAACGTGAAGTCGGCGCCGTCGGGCCCGGCGTCGCGCACGCCGGACC
>DATLWA010000095.1:0-4182 GCA_035576905.1 Gemmatimonadales bacterium | reverse complement strand
CATTGCGAATCTGCCGCACCAACACGGGCGCCGTGTCGACGCGCGTATCGAAGCGCACCAACGGTCCCAGGTCCTGAGACACTTTGGCCGTGAACGGAATGTTGGTCGCCTGCCCCGTCGGCACGTCCACCCGCCAGATCTTGCCGCCGTAGGACGTGATGATCGCCTTGGAGTCGGGCGTGAAGGCCGAGCCGGGGTAGAGATCGCGCGTGAAGCGTGACTCGGCGTCGTCGCGCGTGACGGGATAAGCGAGCCACTTCTCGTCGCCCGTCTGCAGGTCGCGCAGCCGCAGGCCGGTCTTCGTATCGTAGCGCGTGGCGTAGACCAGCCACTTGCCGTCGGGCGAGAGCACCGGGCGCATCGCGCTGCCGTAGAGGTCCGTCTGGCCGAACATCTTGCCGGTCTGGCGGTCGTAGATCGACAGTTCCCACAACGGGTACATGAGGTTGTAGCCGAAGCCGCCGCGGTGGCGCGATACCCACACGTAGCGCGGATCCTTCCCGAAGGCCGCGCCGAGTGTGTTCATCGCGGGCACGCCCGGTGTCGGGGGCGGATTCTTGATCATGCCGGTGCCCGAGCCGCCGTCCTTGTGGTACAGCCACAGCTCGTACACGCTGCCGAGCACGCCCGTCACGCGCGACGACACGATGTAATTGCCGTCGGGCGTCCACTCGGGCGACGCGTACAGGTTGGTGCTGCCCTTGGTCAGCGCCTTGGCGTGACTGCCGTCGGGATCGCACAGCCAGATGTTCTCGGCACCCGAGCGATCCGACAGAAAGACGATGCGCTTGCCGTCGGGCGAATAGCGCGGCTGCGAATCAAATGCCGGTCCCGACGTGATGCGCTTCGCTTCGCCGCCCGCCACGGGCATCGTGTAGAGGTCACCCATCAGCTCGAACACCAGCGTCTGGCCGTCGGGCGAGACGTCGAGCGACATCCACGTCCCTTCCGACGTGGTGAACTCGATGGTGCGCGTCGTCACGAGCGGCAGCGAGTCGCTGCGGACTTTCTTGCCGGTGTCGGCTACGACCGCTGGAGCAATAGTGGAAGCGGGCTGCGGGACGGACGGGAACACGACGGCGAGCAGGACCAAATACCAGGACATCGGGCGTCTCCGGGAGTGGAGCGGAGAAACTGAACCGCCAAAGCAAAAGCGTCAAGCAACGATGGAGTTGCTTGACGCTTGCCTGACGAACTCGCGCGACGCCCTAGAAGTTCAGCGCCCGTTTCTGTCCGGGCCGCGGCTCCTGCGATCGCAGCACGATGCGCATGGCCTTGGTCTTCACGTCGATGTCCCACGTGGCGATGCGGGGCCGCACGAAGTGGGCGTGATGCGCCGGGGTCAACGTGTCGGCCCGGGCATCGAGGAAATCGAGCATGCGGATGCGCATGTCGAGGTAGTTCACGCCTTCGCGCTTGGCGGCGGCGCGTACCCCCACCTCGTCCTCGAGCTGCCGGCCCACGAAGCTCTTGGCGACCGACAGAATCCGCTCGGCGATCACCCGTTCCAGCTCCGCGCCGTCGCGGCCGATCAGGTGCCGGCCCAGCGTGCGGATCTTGGTGGGGTCGCACAGCTCCAGCAACAGCTCACGCACCCGCGGCACCGGCCGGCGGCGCGTCTGCACGACTTCAGCCCGCTGCGCTTCGGCGCGGTCGGCGAGCTCGTTGCGGTGCAAGCGCAGATAGCGCGTGATCTTGTCGTAGATGTCGGTGCGGTCGGGAGCAGGCGGCAGCCGGCGGCCGGACAGCAGGTCGTCGACGTACCACTCGGGGACTTGCACCGCGGTGGCGAGCATCTCCGGAGTGCGGTCGAGCTCCTTGAGACGGCGGCGGATGAGCCGCGCGACGGTTTCCTTCGTTTTTGACGGAAGTCGGGGCATGCAGGGGCTTCCTTTCCGGGCGCAGGCTGAGCCGGAATATCACCCCGACGCGCAAGTTATGGTAGTGCCACCGCTTAGTGCACTTCCCGTGCCTGCTTTCTGAGCAGTATGAAGGTCCCCACGAGGATGATCAGGGCGAAGCTGAACCACTGGACCGTGTACGACAGATGCGGGCCTTCGTCGAGCTCCGGGGCCGGCCACCGCACCAAACCCGGCGGCAGGTGCGCATTCGCATCGCCCGGCAGGAGTTGCACCACCAGCGGCAGCACCGCCCCGCCCAGCGAATCGGCCAGGCGCCGCGGATCGGCGTCACCGCGGTCGCGCGGCGCCGGTTCGGCGAGTCCCGCAATGACGGCCGTATCCGTCTCGCGGAAGTGCCGGCCGTCCACGTGATAGGCATCGGCCGACGGTGCCCAGCCGCGATCCACCAACAGCCAGGTCCCATCCGCCAGACGCAGCGGCGTGATCAGGGTGACGCCGGGCGCGCCCTGGTACGTGCGCGCGTGCCACACGTGCTCGTGCGCCCAATCGTAGATGCCGCGCGCCCGCACGCGCCGTTCGGCGAGCGACTCGACCGCCACCCCGGCGGCCGGCAGATCGACCGGCGGTAACGCGCGCGCCGCGGCGATCACGGCATTGCGCGCGCGCCGCTCGTGCAGCCGGTGCAGCTGCCAGATGCCGAGGCGGACACAGGCCGCCGCGAGCACCACGGCCACCACCGCGCCGGCGTAGTCCTTCCGTCGCAAGCTCATGATCCGCTCCCGATCAACGCGAGTTTCGCCGTGCGCGGCAGCCGCTTGATGGCGGCCTCGCGGCGCAGCGCCGCGCCGCGATCGGGCGCGGGCTCGCGATGCACCACGCGCACGGGGCCCCGCGCGCGCGTGTAGCGGCTCGCCGTGCCGGCGCGGTGCGCGGCGAGGCGGCGCGGCAGATCGTTGGTGATACCGGTGTACAGCGAGCCGTCGGCGCAGCGCAAGACGTAGACGATCCAGCGAGACGGGTGGGCGCGCTTCTTCATGGCGAGCGGAAGCTAGCGCGGCGCGCGCGCGGTTGCCAAGTTGACGCGGTGCAGACTCCGGCGCCGGTCTCCGATGCGCGGCGCGCCGCGCGCTTCACGCTCGCGGTGCTCACGCTCATCAATCTTTTCAATTATCTCGACCGCTACGTCGCCCCGGCGGTGTTCGAGAGCATCAAGCATTCCGAGCTGCACCCCAGCGACGCGCAGCTCGGCCTGCTGATGACCGGATTCTTGCTCGTGTACACGCTCACCGCGCCGGTCTTCGGCGCGCTGGGCGACACGCGCTCGCGGCCGCGCCTGCTCGCCATCGGCATCGCCCTGTGGAGTGTCGCCACCGCGCTGGGCGGCTTCGCGCGCAATTACGCGCAGCTGTTCTTCGCGCGCGGCGCCGTGGGCGTGGGTGAGGCGGCCTACGGCAGCATCGGGCCGAGCCTGCTCGCCGACCATTATCCGCCGGCGCGCCGCGGCCGCGCATTTGCGACGTTTTTTCTCGCCATTCCGGTGGGCTCGGCACTCGGCTACATGGTGGGCGGCCTGGTGGATCATCAGTTCGGCTGGCGGCGTGCCTTCCTGGTGGCGGGATTGCCCGGCCTGCTCCTGGCGCTGCTGGCATTACGCCTGCGTGACGTGCCGCGCGGCGGGCACGATCAGACACCGCCGGCGGCGTTTCCCGGCTGGGCCGTCATCGGCCACCTGCTGGCCAATCGCGCGTATCGGTTGACCGTCCTGGGCTACGCGGCCTACACGTTCGCGCTGGGTGGCATCGCGACGTGGGTCAGCCCGTTTCTGCAGCGGGTGCGCGGATTGCCGCAGGCCACGGCGACCGTGCGCTTCGGCGCGATCGTCGTGGTGACCGGGCTCGTGGGCACGTGGGTCGGCGGCTGGCTCGCCGACCGCCTCCTGGCGCGGACGCGCCAGGCGTATCTGTGGATGTCGGCAGTGGCGACGCTCGCCGCCGCGCCGCTGCTGTTCCTCACGCTCGCGGCGCCGGACCCGCGCGTCTATTGGAGCGCGATGGTGGCGGCGCAGCTCTTGATGTTCGCATCCACCGGCCCGATCAATTCGGTGATCGTGAATGTCGTGCCGGCGGGCATCCGCGCCACCGCGGTGGCCGGCAGCATCTTCGCGATTCACGTCCTGGGCGATGTGCCGAGCCCGTTTCTCGTGGGCGTCGTGTCGGACCACAGCTCGCTCGCCGCGGGCGTGTTGATCCTGCCCGCGGCGGCGTTGGTGGGAGGCTTGATCTGGGTGTGGGCGGCGCGGACTACTCCAACTTCGCTTCCA
>DATLWA010000094.1:0-19362 GCA_035576905.1 Gemmatimonadales bacterium | reverse complement strand
ACGACGGCGCGATGTGGCCAGTCGCCTTCGCGTTGGCCGAGTTGCCGGCCGCCGCTGAGGCGAGCATCGCCGCGCTCGTGAAGCGAGCCGTACTCGCGGGCCCCCGCTAGATTCCGGACACAACCAATCGCCACAGAGCGGAGAGTCATGAGTTCGACACCAGAACTGCTGATCGGGAAATCGCTGCAAACGTCGCTTACCGTGAAGGACCTGCAGAGGAGTATCGCGTGGTACGTGGATCTTGTGGGCTTCAAAGTCGACCGCAAGATGGAGCGGGACGGAACGCTGCGCGGCGTGGCCCTGTCGGCTGGGGACGTGCGCATCATCCTGAATCAGGACGACGGCAAAAAGGGCTGGGACCGCATCAAGGGCCTCGGCTTCTCGCTCCAAATCACCACCGCGCAGAGCATCGATGAGGTCGCGCAACGGATCACGAGTCGCGGTGGCGTGCTCGAGATGGCGCCGCAAGACATGCCGTGGGGTGCACGCGTCTGCCGGGTGGCGGACCCCGACGGCTATCGCTGGAGCATCTCCCGCAATCTCTAGACGCGTCTTTCTCGTCACGCGCGACCTGCTGTTTCGCGGCAAGCTCGGCGCCGTCTGTGCGGCCGCCGGCGCCGAGGTGGTGCGCGACGACGCGGCCTGCGACCTCGCCGTGATCGAGCTCGACGCCCCCGGGGCGGGGGACCGCCTCCGGGGCCTCGTGGAGCGGGGGGTGCCGGTTCTGGCGTTCGGGTCGCACGTGGACGCCGAACAGTTGCGCGCCGCGCGCGACGCCGGAGCCGCCGCCGTGCCCAACTCCCAAGTCGAGACTCGGCTCCGGGAATTGCTCGGCGGGTTATCTTCCTAGGCCCTATGGTGCATACCACGACGGTGGCTCTGCCGCCCCAGGAAATCCTCGCTCGCGCGAAACAGTTCTTCGCCGAGCGCGTGCCCAACTCGAGCGCCTACCCGGAAAAGGAAGGCCCGACGTTCCTGGTGCTGCGCGGCCAGGGTGGCGAAGAGGTGACGCTCAGCGCGGTCGCGGCGGACGGCGGCGCGCGTATCCGGGCGTCCACGTTGTTCTTCGATCAGGCGCTCGACCGTTTTCTTTCGACGTTGCCCCTGACGGCCGAGGTACGGGTCGCATGACCGCCGTGGCCGACCACTACGCCGTGCGCGTGATGGTGACAGACGTGTGGGACCAGGTATTCCTGCCGGTCGAGCCCACGACGACGGTCGCGCAGATGAAGAAGGAAGCGCTCGGCAAGGCGCTGCGCCGCCGTGTGCCGCCCGAGGACTACGTGGTGAAGTTCCGCGGCGCCGCGGTCTTGGACGAGTCGGTGAGCCTGGCGACGCTCGGCGCTGGGGCGGGCGCGCCGTTCATCGTGTTGCCGCGACGGCGCCAGCCGGTGCGATGAAGGCGCCGAGCCGCACGCTCACGACGTTGGCTGTCGGGTTCCTGGCGCTCGACGCGGTGCTGCTCGGCTATCTCGGTCTCGCGCTCAAGCGGTTCCTGCTGGTCGGCGCGGGCGTCGTGTGCGCGGCGGGCGCCGCAGCGGTGGTGCTGGCGTGGCGGCGCTACCGCCGCATCCTGGCCGCAGTCGCGCGGGCCCGCCGCGCGATGAAGGACGAAGCGGACGGTCTCCGCGCCCTGCTGCAGAGTCATCATCTCCACAACTAGGTGAGCGTTCCGGTCGTCTGGCACCCCGCCTGCGGGCTGCATGACGCCGGCCCGGGCCATCCCGAACGGCCCGAACGCATCGCGGCGGTGCTCGCGGCGCTGCGCGCGCCGGCTTTGGCGTCGCAGGTTGCCTGGGTCGAGGCGACGCCGGCCAATCGCGCAGGCGTCGCCGCGGTACACGACGGGCCGTACCTCGACCGGCTGGAGCAGCTCGCGGCCGCGGGCGGCGGCGCGCTCGACGCCGACACCGTCATGGGTCCGCGCAGCTGGGAGGCGGCGCTGGCGGCGGCGGGCGCGGCGCTCGGCGCGGTGGAGCAGGGCATCGCGCACGGCACGGCGTTCGGCGCGACACGGCCGCCCGGGCACCACGCGCTCGCCGACCGGGCGATGGGGTTCTGCTTCGTCAACAACGTGGTCGTGGCGGCGCGCCATGCGCAGCGGCTGGGCCGCGCGCGCGTCCTGATCGTCGATTGGGACGTGCATCACGGCAACGGCACGCAGGCGCTGGTCGAGCGCGACGCGTCCATCCGGTTCGTCTCCATGCATCAGTACCCGTGGTATCCCGGCACCGGCGCCGCCACCGAGCGCGGCGTCGGCAACGTGTTCAACGTGCCGCGGCCGCCCGACCTGCCGCGGGCCACCTACGTGCAGGACCTGCTCGCTGCCGTTGACACCGCGTTGACCGGCTGGCGTCCCGATCTCCTATTGATTTCGGCGGGATTCGATTCGCTGGCGGGCGATCCGCTCGGCGGATTCACGCTCGAGCCGGAGGACATGACGCGGTGGACCACGGCGCTGCGCGAGCGCGTGGCGCCGGCGCCCGTCGTCGCCCTGCTCGAAGGCGGCTATCGTCTCGACTTGCTCGCGGCCGGTGCCGTCGCCACCGTCCAAGCGCTTGCTTGAGCCCGCCGGCAGACGGTACCTTCCGTTCCCCTCTCCCATACCGCTCAATGCCGCTGCGTCTCGCGTTCGACGTCGTCACCCTGCACACACGCCATCCGTTCATCATCGCCCGGGGCGGCCGCAGCGAATATCAGGTGGTGTGGGTCCGGGTGACCGACGGCGACGGCACCGAGGGGTGGGGTGAGGCCTACCCTTCCTCTTATTATGGCGAGAGCCTCGAGGGCGTGCAGGCGGCGCTCAAGCGCGTGGCGGCCAAGCTCCCCGCTGATCCGTTCGACCTGGAAGGCGCCGAGAGCAGCCTCGCGCAGCTGATCCCCGAATCCGCGGCCACGCGCGCCGCCCTGTCCGAGGCCTACCACGACCTCGTAGGCAAGCGGCTCGGCGTACCGCTGTGGAAGCTGTGGGGCCTCAACGCGAAGGACGCGCCGCGGTCGTCCTTTACCATCGGCATCGATGAGCCCGAGAAGATGCGCCAGAAAGTCGCCGAGGCTGCGTCGTATCCGGTCCTGAAAATCAAGCTCGGCACCGATCGCGACGAAGCGATCCTCAAGACCATTCGCGACGCCACGGACAAGCCGATTCGCGTCGACGCCAACGCCGGCTGGGATCAGGCCAAGGCCCTGCGGATGCTGCCGATCCTCAAAGACTACGGCGTGGAGCTGTTGGAGCAGCCGCTGCCGCCGGAAGATCTCGACGGTCTCGCCGTGGTGAGCGCGGCATCGGACATCCCCGTGGTGGTGGACGAAAGCTGCCTGGTCGCGACCGACATTCCGAAGCTCGTGGGCAAGGCGGACGGCATCAACATCAAGCTCGCCAAGTGCGGGTCGCTGCGCGAAGCGTTGCGGATGATCGCTACAGCCCGTTCCCACGGGATGAAGGTGATGGTGGGGTGTATGATCGAAACGTCGATCGCGATCAGCGCGGCCGCACACTTCACGCCACTCGTGGATTTTGCCGATCTCGACGGCGCCGCGCTCACCGTGGACGATCCCTTCGCCGGCGCGTCGATCGACGGCGGCCAGATCAAGCTCCCCGACGGCCCCGGGCTCGGCGTGCGCCGGAAATGACGTCGTCCGGCCGGTACGCCGAGGTCGTCCTCCCGGTTCCGGTCTCCCGCGCCTACACCTACGCCGTACCCGGTCCCCTCAGCAGCAGAATAGTCGTGGGCGCGCGCGTCGTCGTGCCCGTGCGGCAGCGGCGCCTGATGGGCGTCGTGACGACGCCCGACGTGCCACCCCCCGCGTCGGGAGCGAAGGCCATTCTCGCGGCACCGGATGAGTCTCCGGCGCTGTCGGCTCCATTGCTGGAGCTGGGGCGCTGGATGAGCGACTACTACGGCGCGCCGCTCGGTCTGTCCTTGCGCGCGCTCCTCCCCGGCGCGCTGTGGCGCGTGGAGCGCCCGGCGGGTCCCGCCGAGCACGTGGAGCGGGTCGTCGTCCTGACGCGCGCGCTGCCGGCGCTGCTCGAGCGAGAGGAGGCGTTCCGGCGTGCCCCCAAGCGGCGAGCCGCATACGAAGCCCTCGAAGCCCTGGGCGGCAGCGCGCCGTTGCGCCACCTCGTAGACCAGAACAAGATCTCGCCCGGCGTGCTGGACGGCTTGGTGAAGCAGGGGTTGGCGCGCTACGACCGCCACACCGAGCAGCGCGATCCGTTCGCGGGCTCGAGCTCGCCGCCGCCGCCCGAGCTCACCGCCGATCAGCGCCGCGTGGTCGACGCGATCCGCGCGACGCCCGCCGACGCGCCCGGCCTGCTGCACGGCGTGACCGGATCGGGCAAGACACTCGTGTACCTCGATGTGTTGCGGCAGCTGGTAGCGGCGGGGCAGGGCGCCATCCTGCTAGTGCCCGAGATCGCGCTCACACCGCAAACCGTGGCACGCGTACGCGGCGTGTTCGGCGATCAGGTGGCCGTGCTCCACTCGGGACTGTCCGAGGGCGAGCGCGCCGACGCGTGGCGCGCGCTGCGCTCGGGCGAGCGTCGCGTGGCCGTGGGCCCGCGCTCGGCCGTGTTCGCCCCGGTGCAGCGGCTCGGCTGCATCGTGGTCGATGAAGAACACGAGTCGAGCTACAAGCAGGGGACGGCGCCGCGCTACCACGCGCGCGACGCCGCGATGACGCGGGCGCGGCTCGAAGGCGCCCGCGTCTTGCTCGGCAGTGCGACACCGTCGCTCGAAACGCTTCACGAGGTGCGGGAAGGTCGCACGCGCCTGTTCGAGCTGCCCGAGCGCATCGGAGCGCGGCCGCTGCCGCCCGTGGAGCTCGTCGATCTACGCACGGCCGCGCGCTTGCCGCAAGCGGGACCGATTCCCTGGACCGAAACGCTGGACCGCGCCGTGGCGGGCGCGCTGGCGCGCCACGAGCAGGTGATCCTGCTCCTCAACCGCCGCGGCTTCGCGCTGTTTCTCCAGTGTCCCGCCTGCGGCGACGTGCACGACTGCCCGCGCTGCGCCATCGCGCTCACGGTGCACAAGACTCCCGCCGCGCTGCGCTGCCACTACTGCGCGCACGAGGAAGCCATTCCCCAGACCTGCCGCCGCTGCGGGCACGAGGTGCAGCGCATGGGCGGCATCGGAACGCAGCAGCTGGAGCAGTTCGTGGCGGCGCGCTTCCCCGATGCGCGCCTCGCGCGCATGGACCTGGACACCACCAGCACCAAGTGGGCGCACCACCGCATCCTGGAGCGGGTGGCCAGCCGCGAGGTGGACATCCTGCTGGGCACCCAGATGATCGCCAAAGGGCTGGATTTCCCGACCGTGACGGTGGTGGGTGTGGTCGACGCCGACACCTCGCTCCACTTCCCGGACTTCCGCGCAGCCGAGCGCACGTTCCAGCTGGTGGCGCAGGTGGCGGGCCGGGCGGGCCGCGGGCCCCTGGGCGGCGCGGTGATCGTGCAGACGCGGGCGCCCGACCACCACGCCCTGCGCGCCGCGGCCGCGCATTCGGCGCGCGCCTTCGCCGACGCCGAGCTGCCCCTGCGGCAGGCGCCCAATCCGCCGTACCCGCCCGGCGTGGGGCTGGTGCGCTTCGTCGTGTCGGGCCCTGACCGGGCGCTGGTGGAACGCACCGCGGAGCGCCTGGGAGCCTGGCTGCGGCACGCCAACACCGAGAGGCTGGCGGGGCTATTGGTGGTGCTCGGCCCCGCGCCGTGCCCGATCCAGCGGCTCCAGGGGCGGTGGCGCTGGCACCTGCTCGTGAAGTCGGCCGAAGCGCGGGCGCTGGGCCGGGTCGTGCGGGCGTGGCGGCGCGTCGGCGCGCGCGGCGTGACGGTGGATCGCGATCCCGTGTCGCTTCTCTAGGGGCGGCGCGGCCGTTAAGTTAGCCACCTCATGCGTCCGCGCTTTCAGTATCGACCACCCAACTTCGATACGCCGCCGCTGTCAGCGGCGCCGGAGGCCCGGTTCGAGCCCGCACCCGCCGACGGGGTCCTTCCCGACGGCTTTTTTTCGACCAGCAATCTTCCGACATACGTGAAGAGCGACGGCGCGTGGCGCCGGCCGCGCCTGCCGCGCATGGACTGCGTCGTCGTGCTGCACCCCAACGGCGATCTCATCACCACGGAGCCGCGCAAAGTCTCGAAGGGCACGCGCGTCTGCGTCGCGACCGCCGAGGACGGCAGCGAAGGCGTGTTCGTGCACTCGGAGGGTTTCCTCGGCGGGCGGCACAGCGCCAACGAGTTCCGCTTCATGCAGACCGAGGTGTCGCGCGAGCGCCCCGTGGATTACGCCACGCTGGCGCAGCTGCTGGGCGAGGAGAAGCAGCTCGGCGGCAAGATTCTCTGGGTGGTGGGTCCGGCGCTGGTGCACGCGCGGGCGCGCGAAGACATGATCTGGTTCGTCAACAACGGGTACGTCGGCACGCTGTTGGGCGGGAACGCGGTGGCGGTGCACGACCTCGAGGCGGCGATCTTCGGCACGACGCTCGGCATGTCGAGCACGGGCGAAGGCGTGGAGGGCGGCCACGCGCTGCACATGCGCGCCATCAACGCCATCCGCCGCGCCGGCTCGATCGAAGCGGCGGTGAAGTCCGGCTTGGTGAAGGGCGGCATCATGCACGCCTGTGTGACCCATCGCGTGCCCTACGTGCTGGCGGGCTCGATCCGTGACGACGGGCCCCTGCCGGGTGTCTTCAGTGATACGCTCGCGGCGCAGGACGCGATGCGCGCGCACACGTCGCAGGGGACGTTCGCCGTGTTCATCGCGACGGCGCTGCACGCCATCGCCGTCGGCAACATGCTGCCGGCGTTCGTGGACGCGGCCACGCCCGACGGCGTGCGGCCGCTGACCACGATCTGCGTGGACCAGACCGAGTTCGTCGTCAACAAGCTGCGGGACCGCGGCACGCACCAGGCGTACGGGGTCGTCACCAACGCGCAGGACTTCATGCATGTCCTGCGCTTCTACGTCGAGCGATGGGAACAGGCGCAATCCCCGGCCCCGGCGCCGATCGCCCGGTAGGGCAGGGCCCCGGGTGGGCCAAGCTCGCCGAGGCCGTCCGGGCGCAAGTGCCGCCGGGGGAGATCGACACGATCTACCTATTCCGGCCGCTGAAGCGTGAGGGCCGCGAATGGGGCACGGCGGTGGTGACGCGCCGCGATCCCGACGGCCGGCAGCGCGTCTACACCGCGAAATACATGCTGGTGGTGCGCGGGAAAGAGCGGGGCCAGGTCAAAGTCGTAGTCGAAGAAGTCGCGCTGTCGCCGGCGGAGGTCGTGTCGCAGGTGATGCAGGGCGCCGCCGACCGCTCGGGCGAGCCCGAGCCGCCGGTAGCGGTCGGCCCCGGTGTGTGGTATGAAGGTTGACGCGGGCGAGCTGCTGGAGACGTTCCGCCGCTACCTGCGGGACCACAGCCTGCCTGCCACCCACCAGCGGTTGGCGGTGGCGGAGGCCCTGTTCGAGACGGGCGAGCACTTGTCGGTCGAGGAGGTGTCACGGCGCGTCGCCAAGCGCGGCGGGCCCGTGGGCACGGCGACGCTGTACCGCACGCTCGACTTGCTGGTGCGCTCGGGCGTCGCCCGTGAGCACGAGTTCGGCGAGGGATTCAAGCGCTACGAGGCGGTGCCCTCGGATCAGCCGCACGAACATTGCATCTGCTCGTCGTGCGGCAAAGTGATGGAGTTCTCCAACGACCGGTTGGAGCGGATGATCGCATTGCTGGCGGAAGAGGTGGAGTTCCGGCCCCACCATCACCGCCTCGAAGTGTACGGGCTCTGCCGGAGCTGTCAGCAGTCCAACCCTCTAGCGCGGGCGAGGTGAGGAGTTGATCGATCCGAAACTATTCGTGCCGACCAAGGCCTTCCTTACGAAGGGCGTCGGTCGGCATAAAGAAAAGCTCACCAGCTTCGAGATGGCGCTGCGTGATGCGCACCTGGCGAGCTACAATCTGGTGCGTGTGAGCTCGATCTTTCCGCCGCTGTGCGAGCTGGTGGACCGCGAAGAGGGGCAGTCGAACCTGCTGCCCGGCCAGGTGCTGTTCACGGTGGTGGCGGAATCGTCCACCAACGAGCCGAGCCGGCTCGTGTCCGCGTCCATCGGCCTGGCGATGCCGTCCGACGCCTCGCACCACGGCTACATCTCCGAGCATCACAGCTACGGCCAGAACGAAGTGGTCGCCGGCGAATACGCCGAAGACCTGGCCGCTTCGATGCTGGCCACCGTGCTCGGCGTGCCGTTCGACCCCGACACCGCGTGGGACCAGCGGCGTGAGCAGTGGCTGCTCTCCGGCGAGATCGTGCGCACGCTGAACGTCACATCCTGCGCCGAGTGCGGCGAGGATGGGCGCTGGACGACGGTGGTGGCGGCGGTCGCGTTCTGTGGATAAGGCGCTCGCCCAGCTGCCGTGGGGCGCGCCGGTCAACTTTCTCGGATTGCCGGAGGCGGAGACCGCCTACGAGGCGGCGCCGGTCGTGATTCTGCCGGTGCCGTACGAGGCCACGGTGTCGTACATGGGGGGCACGCGGTTCGGGCCGCGGCGCATCCTCGAGGCATCGCGTTATATCGAGCTGTACGATCACGAGCTCGACAGCGAGCCGCACGCCGTCGGCGTGCACACGCTGCCCGAGCTGCTGCTCTCGGGCGGCGGCCCGGAGGAAGCGCTCGCCGAGCTGCGCCAGGCGCACGACGCCCTGCTCGCGGCGAACAAATTCGTCATCATGCTGGGGGGCGAGCATTCGATCTCGGCGCCGCCCATTCAGGCGCACGTGGCGCGGATCGGCAAGCGCAAGCTGTCGGTGCTGCAGCTCGACGCCCACGGCGACCTGCGGCCGGAATACGAAGGCACGCCGTACTCGCACGCCTGCGTGATGTATCGCGTCCACAAGGACGTGAATCTCGTGCCCGTGGGCATTCGCGCGATCACCGCCGAGGAGCGGCGGCTGATGCGGGATCGCAAGATCCCCACGATCTTCGCGCACGAGCTGGACCAGGGCGAAGTGTGGATCGATCGCGCGGTGGGCGCCCTGGGTGAAGACGTCTACATCACCATCGACATCGATTTCTTCGATCCCGGGCTGGTACCGGCGACGGGCACGCCCGAGCCCGGCGGCGGCACGTGGTATCCGGCGCTGCGCCTGCTCGAGCGCGTGTTCGAGCGCTGCAACGTGGTGGGTGTGGATGTCGTCGAGCTGGCGCCGATCCCGGGCTTTGTGGCACCCGACTTCCTCGCGGCCAAACTGGTCTACAAGCTGATCGCGTACTATCAGCGTGCTCACGCCGCAAAGCCCCAGCGACGCCGCTAGCGGCGTCTCCTTCGCCGTCGCGTTTGCCGCGGGGCTGTTGAGCTTTCTCTCCCCCTGCGTTCTGCCGCTGATCCCGAGCTACGTCGGATTTCTCACCGGGCTGACGGTGGAGGAAATGCAACGGCGTCGTGGTGCCGCGCTGCTCCACGCCGCGTGGTTCGTGGCGGGCTTCTCCTTCATCTTCATGGCCCTGGGCGCGAGCGCATCGGCCTTGGGCAACCTGCTGCTGCATTATCAGGTCTGGCTGGGGCGGGTGGGCGGCGTTCTGGTGCTGCTCTTCGGATTGTATCTGCTGGGTGTGCTGCGGCCGGCGTTCCTGATGCGCGAGCGCAAGATCGAACTGGCGTCGAAGCCCATCGGCTACGTGGGGTCGGCGCTGGTGGGAATGACTTTCGGCGCCGCCTGGACGCCGTGCATCGGGCCGATCCTGGGCGGCATTCTCACGCTGGCCGCGGCGCGCGGCAGCGTGACGCAGGGCACGCTGCTCCTCGGTGTATACGCCCTGGGCCTCGCGGTCCCGTTCCTCATTACCGCGTTTGCCCTGGATCGCTTCCTGGCCTGGTTCCAGCGGTTCCGGCCTTACATTGTATGGGTGGATCGCGTGGCGGGGGCGCTATTGGTGCTGCTGGGCATATTGCTGGTCACCGACCGCTTCACCCTGCTCGCGAGCTGGCTGCAGGGGCTGACGCCGGAGTTTCTGAAGAGCCGCCTCTAGCCGGGGAACTCCTGACCGCGGCCAGTTTACACTCATGCTGCTACTTCCTGAAACGTCAACGAGGAGCGTCCCATGAAGATTCTTGCCGCCGCCGTCGCAACGGCAGCATTGCTTGCTTGCGCCAAGGGCGATGAAGCGAACAAGCCCGGTGCCGACAGCACGGCGCGCAATCTCACGATCGCCCAGCCCGAGTCGGGCGCGGCGCTGCGCGACGTGCCGGCGAAAACACCCGCGGTCGCGACACCGACGACGAACCCGACCAAGACGGCGACGCAGGTCACCAAGAAGGTGCCGCCCCCGCCGCCACGGCCTGTCGTGTACACGGCAGGGAGCGGCTCCTTCCTCGACATGGCTGTGGCGGACACGATCACCTCGCGCACCGCGAAAGCGGGCCAGAGCTTCACGGCGAGCGTGGTGGACGACGTCAGGGACGCGGCGGGTCACGTGGTGATCCCCGCCGGCTCGACGGTGCAGGGCACGATCGACGCGGTGAAGCCGGCGCCCAATCCCAATACGCCGGGCACGCTGACGTTGTCCGTCTCCAGTGTGACGATCCGCGGCACCAGCTACCCGCTCACCGCGCACATCGATTCGCTGGAGACCGTGCGGAAGGGCCGGGGCGTGACCACGGGTGACGCGGCGAAGGTCGGTGGCGGCGCCGCCGCGGGCGCGATCCTCGGCCGCATCCTGGGCGGTAACTCGAAGGGCACCGTGATCGGCGGCATCGTGGGTGGCGCGGCAGGCGCGGCCGTCGCCGCGGGAACGAAGGACGCCGACATCGTGCTCCCCAAAGGGGCGCACATCAACGCGACGCTGACCAGCGCGCTGGCGGTGAAGCAGTAGCGGTGGCGGCTCAGTACCCCGCGGCGCCACCCCCGCGCCGCGGGTCCGCTACTCCGACCCACCCGGCGGCGGTCCGCTCGATCGCCGCGATGTCACCGGAATACCCGCGCATCTTCAGCACGTGGCCCATCGCCGTCAGGCTGTCGATCACCGGCGCGGCGAGGCTCGCGCGCTCGTAGAAAATCACGTCGGGCAACGCCTGGTGATGGATGCGCGGCGCCGCCACGGCGTCCGCCAGGGACATACCTTGGTCCACCACGTTGACGATCACCTGGAACACGCTCGTGATGATGGTCGGCCCGCCGGGCGTGCCCACCACCATGAACAGCTTGCCGTCCCGGCCGAGGACGATGGACGGGGTCATGGCCGACAACATGCGCTTGCCGGGCACGATCGCGTTCGCCTCGCCCTGCACCAGACCGTACTGGTTGGGTTTGCCCGGCGCGGTGGTGAAGTCGTCCATTTCATTGTTCAACAGGAAGCCCGCGCCGGTCACGGTCACGGCGCTGCCGAACCCGCCGTTGAGCGTCGTGGTCACCGACGCCGCGTTGCCCGCGGCATCCACCACCGAGTAGTGCGTGGTCTCGAGCCGCTCGTCGCCGCCGCTTTGGGCCGGCGGCGTGGGCGTGGCGTGACGCGGGTCGATGTCGGCGCGCAGCGAGGCCGCGTACGACTTCGAGAGCAAGCGGTCGAGCGGCATCGCGACGAAGTCGGGATCGCCCAGCCAGTGGTTGCGATCGATGAACGCGCGGCGCATGATCTCGGTCTCGAGGTGCACGTAGCCGGCCGAGCCGAAGGGCGGCAGCGTGTCGTACCCCTCGAGCATGTTGAGCATCTCGCCCATCGTCACGCCGCCCGAGCTGGCGGGCGGCATCGAATAGATCGTGTAGCCGCGGTAGCCCACCTGAATCGGGGTGCGCCACTTGGGGCGGTAGCCGGCGAGGTCGGCGCGCGTGATGAGGCCGTGCCCGCGCTGCATCTCGGCGACGATCTGCGCGGCGATCTGGCCCTTGTAGAACACGTCTGGTCCCGAATCGGCGATGAGCTGCAGCGTGTGCGCGAGCGCCGGCTGGCGGAACATCGTGCCCGGCGGCGGCGCGCTGTCGTTCACGAGGAATTGCGCTTTGGAGGCGGGGAACAGCCGCAGCCGGTCCGCGTCCTCCGCGATCGAGCGGCTGCGCGCGTGATCGAGCACGTGGCCCTGCGCCAGGCGGATCGCCGGCGCCACGACGTCGCGCCACGGCAGGTGGCCCGCGGCCTTCCATGCTTCGTACAGCCCGGCAACCGAGCCGGGGACGCCGGCGGCGAGATGGCCGGTGAGACTCTGCTCGGTCGGATTGCCGGTCGAATCCACGTACATCAGGCGGCTCGACCCGGTCGGCGCGGTCTCGCGGTAGTCGAGGGCCCGCACGCGGCCGCTGGCGTCGCGATAAACGATGAATCCGCCGCCGCCGATGTTGCCCGCCTCGGGCAGCACCACCGTCAGCGCGAACCCGACGGCGACGGCCGCGTCCACGGCGTTGCCGCCCTTGCGCAGGATTTCGACGCCCACCGCGCTCGCCAACGGATGGCCCGAGACCACCATCGCGTGCGAACCGGAGACCGGCTTCGCGCGCGTGGCGAGCGCCCAATCGGCGGGAATGACCGGGCGTCCGGTGACGACCGCGTTGCCGAGTCCGCCGGCCGCGCCGCCGCCGCCCGGCTGCGGCGTGGTGGTGGTGGAGGTGCTGGCGGCGCCGCCGCAGGCCGCGGCGAGAACGAGAGCGAAAGGCAGGAGTTTGCGCATCCCCAATTGTGCACGTTGACCCGCGGTGCGGTCAACGCCTAGTTTCGGACCTCACATGAGCGCTTCCGACTTCCGCGATCCGCGCCTCACCGAGCAACGCAATCCGCGCACCGAGCGCATCGACGTCGCGTCGACGCTCGAGGTCGTAGACGCCATCAATGCCGAGGACCGCACGGTGGCCGAGGTCGTGCACGGCGTGCGGGAGGCGCTGGCAAAGGCCGTCGATCTCATTGTCGCGCGGTTCCAACAGGGCGGGCGCCTGATCTACGTGGGCGCCGGCACCTCCGGCCGGCTGGGGGTGCTCGATGCGGCCGAGTGCCCGCCGACCTTCGGCACGCCGCCCGAGCAGGTGGTGGGCGTGATCGCGGGCGGCTATGCGGCCCTGGTGAAGAGCGCCGAAGGCGCGGAGGACGACGTCAACGCCGGCATGGCGGCGATGGACGCGCAGCGGGTCACCGATAAGGACATCGTGATCGGTATCGCCGCGAGCGGCACCACGCCGTTCGTGCGGGCCGCCCTGGGCCGCGCGCAGACCATCGGCGCGGCGACGGGGCTCATGTCCTGCTCGCCGCCGCCCAAGATTCTCGCCGACACCTGCGACGTCTTGATCCTGCCGCTCGTGGGGCCCGAAGTACTCACCGGCTCGACCCGCATGAAAGCGGGCACCGCCACCAAGCTCGTCCTCAACACGCTCACCACCGGCGCGATGATCCGCCTCGGCCGCTGCTACGGCAATCTGATGGTCGACCTGCTGGCCGTGAGCGACAAACTCAAGGACCGCGGCGAGCGCATTGTGATGGAGTGCTGCGCCGTGGATCGCGCCGCCGCGCGCCGCACCATCACCGCCGCCGAAGGATCAGTCAAGCTCGCGATCGTGATGGCGCGCCGTGGTGTGGATCGCGCGGCGGCGCAGCGCCTGCTCGATGCCGCCGGCGGTTTCGTGCGCCGCGCGGTCGGCGATCCGCCCCCCGTGACCAAGGCCACGTGAAGGACGCACTCGCCGTCGGCGTGATGTCCGGCACGTCGCTGGACGGCGTCTCGGCGGCGCTGGTGCGACTGAACGATAGCCCCGGCGCCGAGCTCGTCGCCTTCCATCAAGAGCCCTACGCCGCGGCGGAGCGCGGGCAGATCATCGACGCCATCGCCCGCGGCGGCGCCAAGGACCTGGCGCTGCTGCACGTGGCGCTGGGCGAGCGCTTCGCCGGCGCCGTACTGCAGCTCCTCGCCAAGGCGAAGACGGCGCCGCCCGACCTTGCCTTCGTCGCGTCGCATGGCCAGACGATCTGGCACGAACCGGGGAAGGCCACGCTGCAGCTGGGCGACCCCGCGGTGATCGCCGAGCGGGTGGGCGTGCGCGTGGTGAGCGACTTCCGCGCCCGCGATGTGGCGGCGGGCGGGCAGGGTGCGCCGCTCGTGCCGCTCGCCGACGTCATGTTGTTCGGCGACGCCGCGCGCGGCCGCCTCTTACTGAACATCGGTGGCATGGCGAACGTGACCTGGGTACCGCGGCGCGGTGAGACCGCGGGCGCGCTGGCGTTCGACACGGGGCCGGGGGTCGCGGTGATCGACGCGGTGACGCGGGCGGTTGATCCCGACGCCTCCTATGACGTGGGCGGTGAGCGCGCGCGCCGCGGCCGCGCCGAGCCGCAGGTGCTGCGCCCGCTGCTCGACGACGCCTATTTCGCCGCGCGGCCGCCCAAGAGCACAGGGCGCGAGCGCTTCGGGCTCGAGTATGCCGCGGCGCTGCTCGCGCAGGTGCGCGCGGCCGGCGGCTCGGACAACGACGCGGTGGCGACGGCGACGGCGCTCACCGTCGAGTCGATCGCCCGCGCGATCGAGCAGCTCACACCGGCGCCGGCCGACGCGGAGCTCGTCATCTCGGGCGGCGGGGCGCGCAACCCGGTGCTGGTGGCGAGTATCGCCGCCCGGCTGCGGCCGCGGCCCGTCCGCTCGTTCGATCAGCTGTTCTTCGACGGCGACGCCAAGGAAGCGGTGGCGTTCGCGTTTCTCGGTTACCTCACGCTCGCAGGGCAGCCCGGCAATCTCCCCGCCGCCACCGGCGCGCGCGGGCCGCGGGTGCTGGGGCGCATCACCCCGCCGTGACCGCCTCGCTCGCGCGGCTCGTGTTTCCGGCGCTGCGCTGGCGCCGGGGGTCGTTCGCGCACGAGCGGGCGAAGATCGACCAGGCGCTCGCGGCGGGCGTGGGCGGGTTCATCGTCTTCGGCGGGACGCGCGAGGCGGTGGCGACGCTGACGTCCGAACTCCGGCGACAGGCCGCTCGCCCTTTATTGATCGGCGCGGACCTGGAGCGCGGCGCGGGCCAGCAGGTCCGCGGTCTCACGGAGCTGCCGCCCGCCGCGGCGCTGGGCGCGCTCGACGATCTCGACGCCACGCACGCCGCGGCGCTCATCACGGCTACCGAAGCGCTTTCGGTGGGGCTTAACTGGGCGTTCGCGCCGGTGTGCGACCTCGACGTCGAGCCCGAGAATCCCATCATCCAGACGCGCTCGTTCGGCGCCGATCCGCAGCGCGTGGGCGAGCAGGCGGCGGTGTGGGTCCACGGCTGCCAGGAGCATGGCGTGCTCGCGTGCGCCAAGCATTATCCCGGCCACGGCCGCACCACGCAGGATTCGCACGCCACCGTGCCGCGCGTGGCCACGCCGTTCGCCGAGCTCGCGGAGCAGGACTTGGGGCCGTTCGAATTCGCGATCCGCGCCGCCGTGGGCAGCATGATGGCTGCCTACGTCGCCTATCCCGGCTGGGACGCCAGCGGCCGGGCGGCCGCGTTCTCCCCGACGATCCTCGGCTACCTGCGCGATCCACTCAACTTCTCAGGGTTCGTCGTGACCGACGCGCTAATCATGGGCGGCGCGACCGCGACACAGGCGGAGGCGCCCGCCACGGTCTCGGCCGTCGCTGCAGGGTGCGATGGGTTGCTCTATCCCGAAGACTTCGCGGGCGTGATCGCCGCGCTCGATGCCGCGGTGGGCAAGGAGATTCCCTCAGCGCGTGCGGATGAGGCGCTCGCGCGTTATGACCGCACGATTGGGGAATGGGGACGGGGGAAGGGGGAAGGGGATCTGGATCTCGCCGCGAACGCGAAATTCGGTGATCAGCTGGCCGGACGCGCCCTGCGCTGGGTGCGCGGTGAGAAGCCTCTGGTCCGCACGACCGTGAACGTGACGGTCGTCGACGACGACGCGGGTGGCCCGTACACCGTAGGGTCGCGCGCCGTGTTTTCCGCCGAGCTGCGCGCTCACGGAAAGCGGATCACGGACAAGGGACAACGCATCGTCGCCGTGTTCGCCAACCCGCTGTCTTGGAAGGGCCACGCCGACCTGAGCGCCCGCTCCCGCGCGGCGTTGCGGCGGCTCGTGCCGGGTGCGGCGCTGGTGGTGCTGTTCGGGCACCCGCGGTTGGCGGCGCAGGTCCCCGGCCGCGCGCCGCTGCTGTGCGCCTGGGGCGGGGACGCGGTGATGCAACGCGCGGCGGCGCGCGCTATTTCAGGAGATTGAGCGACTTCAGGTAGTCGACGACGAAGGACGACGGCACCGAAAAGATGATCTTGCCGTTCGATTCGCGGTTCCCGCCGTACAGCACCGCCACCACGCGCCCGTCGCGATCGAAGATCGGGCTGCCCGAGGAGCCGGGCGCGCCATAGCCGTCTACCTGCACGAGGCCGGTCAGGACCTTGCTGACCGTGCCCGCCGTGAGCGTCGGGTCGGCGATCGCGTTCACACCCTGGCCGCCCTCCATCGGCAGGTCGATTCCCAGCGGGAAGCCGATGATCGCGACGGGATCGCCGCGCTGCAGCGCCTGCGACTCGCGCGCGATCCCGGCGACGCGCGGCACGCCGCCCACGATATCCACCTTGAGCACGCCCAGGTCCACGTCGCTCGACACGCCGACCATGCGGCCGGGGAACCACTGTTTCGATCCTGAGAACTTGACGGCGATGCGCTGCGGCGTACGGTTGCCCTCTTCGCCCACCAGCACATGCTTGTTGGTGACCAACGTGCCCTGCGAATCGACCGAGAATGCCGTCCCGCTGAACACTTCGCCGGGCCCGAACTCGACCAGCACCAGTGCCACGGCGTCCTGATTCTTCTGGCTGATGGCGCGGTAATCCACGCCCACCGCGCCCACGATGCTGCGATAGCGGTGCTCCGCGGCGTCGAGCTCGGCACGGAGGCGCGTGACGGTCGTGTTGTCGCCCGTGCGAGCCGCCGTGTCGAGCTGGCTCTGGATGCGGGAGACTTCCTGGTGCGACTGCGCCAGCGCATCCTGCAGCGCCTGAATCTGGTTCTGGGCCTGGGCGATGGCGCGCTGGTCGCGCGCGCGTTCACGCCCGCCCTGCCATTGCAGGAATCCGAACAGCGCGAAGGCCAGGATCAGGGCGCCGAACAGCAGCTTGGTGGTGCGGCGGAGCTGGGAGGTCTGGCGGGCGACTTCCTGGGCGATGCGAACGCCGGTGCTGGCGCGGCTCGGCGCCGACGCGCGTCCCTGGGCCGCGAATTCTTGCCGCGGCACCGAGGAGCGGCGGGCGAGATCCGCCGCGCCATCTTCGGACGGAGCGGCTGCCGTGGTTTCGATAACGTGGAACTCGAGCGCCGGGCCCTTTTCGCCGAAACCGATCACGTCGCCGTCCGCGAGATGGACGTCGCCCGCGACGCGTTTGCCGTTGACGAAGGTGCCGTTCTTGCTGTCCAGGTCCTTGAGGACGAAGCCGTCCGGACCGCGCGTGATCGAGACGTGCCGCGACGAGACGTCGAGATCGCGCTCGGCGTCGAAGCGCACGTCTGACAGCGGATGGCGTCCGATCCCGATGTACGCTTTGCCGAACGCCTCGACCTGCCCGGCGCGCGCGCCCGAAAGGAACTTGAACTGCGCTTTCACCGGGCGAGCGCGAGGTAGAGCGCCGCGGCGCCCGCGCCCGCGAGCAACAGGATGAGCCAGCGGTTGCGCGCCTTGCGCGCCGGCACCGGCGTCTTGCTGCCTTTGTAGACCGGCACGGGCTCGGTGCTCGTCTCGGTATCGATCAGCGGATACGTCTGATGCCCCGCCTCCTCGGCCGTGTCGGCGGGCAGGCCGTCGCCCTCGAACCGCGCGATCACGACGGTGATGTTGTCCGGGCCGCCGCGATCGTTGGCGAGCGCGATGAGCTTGTCGCACGCCACGCTCAGGTCCTGCTCCTTGCCGGCGACGGCGGCGATCTCTTCCTTCTTCACGAGGCCCGACAGGCCGTCGGAGCAGAGCACCAGCACGTCGCCGCGGCGCAGGTCCTGGAACGTGAGATCGACTTTGACTTTGGGATCGGGACCGAGCGCCTGCAGGATGATGTTGCGGCGCTCGCTCTGCGCCGCTTCCTCCTCCGTCAGCTCGCCCGCTTCCACCAGGCGCTGCATCAGCGACTGGTCTTTGGTGAGCTGCACGGCCACGCCGTCGCGCACGAGGTACGCGCGGCTGTCGCCCACCTGCGTGAGGTAGAGATGGTCCGCGAGCACGCCGACAGCCGTGGTCGTCGTCCCCATGCCGCGGACTTCGGGGTGGGCTTTGGCGTAGGCGTGGATGTGGCCGTTGGCCGTCTCCACCGCTTCCTTGAGGCGCGCGGCGAAGCGCTGCGGCGTGAGATCGGTCTCCGAGCCCCAGCTCTTGGTCAGTTGCTCGTAGATGGTCTTGGTCGCCATCTCGCTCGCCACTTCGCCCGCCGCGGCGCCGCCCATCCCGTCCGCCACGACCAGCAGCGTGCCGCGCGGCCCCAGCTCGTGCTCGCGCACTTCCGGTTTGAGCGACGCGTCGCCGCGCGTCAGGTCGGCCACAAGGAAGCAGTCCTCGTTGTGGTCGCGCGTCTTGCCGAGGTCCGTCTTGCCGAAGACGCGGACCCGGATGGGCTTGGGGTTGGAAGGGCGTCCGAACATGGCTATTGGCACTGCGTCTGCGCGACGGTGGCGAACGTCGGCGTCGCGGGATCGAGCGTCTGCGCTCGCCGGATCCACGTGCAGCCTTGCGGGCGGTTCCCCAGTTTCCAATAGGCGTTCGCGATCACGAACGCCGCCATGGCTTTGTCGGTCTTCGCGACCGCGTCGGCGTTGTACAGCACGGTCGCCGAGTCACGCGCGCCGCTGGGGTCGCGATCGACCAGTTCGTTCAGCGCGTCCAGCGCGTCCGATGCCTTCGCCGGATCGACCCGGTGCTGTGCCGTCGTGGTGTTGCCGGGCGTCGTCGTCGTGTTGTTCTGCCGCGTCTGGTTGTTCTTCACCGCCTTGCTGGTGTCGTGCGGCACCGTGGCGACCTGCTTGGTGGTATCAGCGGGCAGCGGCCCACCGTTGGCCGGCGTCTTGTGGCCGAACACGGCCCACGCGCCGCCGCCCAGCGCCAGCACCGCCACCGCCCCACCCACCATCGGGACGAATGAGCGCTTCTTCGCGACAACCTTGGCCGCCATCGCCTTGGTCGCGGACGTGTCGAGCAGCTGCGTCTTCTCGCTCTCGACGTTGGCGCGCGTCGCGGGCACGGCCACGGTGGCGGAGCCCATACCCGTGATGCTCGCCACGTCCTGCGCGAACTTCGAGACCGTCTGATAGCGGTCCACCGGCGTGCGCGCCAGCGCGTTGTCGAGCACCTCTTGTAGGCCTGTCGGGAACGACAGATCGGGGCGCGTCGCGGCGAGCTTGGCGGGCTCATCCGTGAGGCGCTTGATCATCGTCTCCTGGACGGTGT
>DATLWA010000093.1:0-15274 GCA_035576905.1 Gemmatimonadales bacterium | reverse complement strand
GGACGTTTGTTTCTCGTTCACCCACTTCTTGCCGATCCGGGCGAAGATCATGTTGCGGAACGAGTACTGGGCCGCCGTCACCAGCTGGATGTCGGTGTCGATGGCGTTGTCCGCTTCGACGATGGCGACCAGGTCGTGCTGCTTGTCGGCCGTCAACAGTGCGTCGCTCGCCCCGATCACGTCGGAGCGGACGCTGAAGCGGAACAGTGTGGGCATCTGCAGGCTGCGCGTGCTGAACTCGAGCGGCACCGTGCCATCGGCCCCAACCTGAAAGCTCTGGATCGCGGCCCCGGTGTAGCGGCCCGAGGTCCCGAGGTTCGACAGCGACGCAGCGATGTGCGTGCCGTACAGGCCGGTGCGGAACTTGGTGCCGATGTCCACGCCGACGTAGCTGGCCCGCGCGTTGTCGATGCCTTCGCTCGCATACTTCACGCCGAGGCCGAGATCGAGGCGGTCGGTGAGCCGGCGGGCGAAGTACAACCCTGCCGCCGTGGCCGTGTACGTGAACGTACGGCCGAACGTGGGATCGCCGCCCTCCGGGAATGCCTCCGTGGTGCGCAGCATGTCACCACTCGAGAGCGACGTGATGGCGATGCCGAAGGCCCCGGCGCTGCCCACCGGCAGCACCGCCCCAGCGAACGTGTGATTGATGCCCATGTCGCCGTACAACTTGGTGATCGTGAAGGCAGCGGCAGGACCCTCGATGTCGGCGATCCCGGCGGGGTTCCAGTACATGGCCGTGACCCCCTCGGCAATCGCGGTGTAGCCGCCTGCCAGCCCTTCGCCGCGCGCGCCGACGCCGATCTCCAGGAAATTGGCACCGCGCGTGCCGACGCGGGTGGTGGGATTGCTCGGATCGGGGATCAGCACCGTGCCGGACCCCTGCCCCCGCAACCCGGGACTGACCAGAGCCGCCAGGGCGGCCAACAGCGCAATGGGACGACGCATAGAGCCTCTCCTCCCTAGCGGATGACGACGAACTTGCCGTGCGTGCTGCCGACCGACTTTCCGGTCGCATCGAGCGCGGTCAAGACGTAGAGGAACAACCCACCCGAAATCTGGTTGCCTTCGCGGGTCCGCAGGTTCCACGCGAGATCACCATTGGCTTTCAGGTCGGCTTCGGTCCACGTGATCTGCTGCACGAACTGCCCCGCGATCGTGTAGATCCGCAGCACGCCCCGGGGCGGCATGTGCGTGAACATCAGCGCCTGGCCGAAGCTCTGGCCGTTCGGTTGGACGCCAACGTAGGTGGAGGCCTCGATGTACGGGTTCGGCACCACCTTCACGGCGGCCAGGCCGCTCTTCACGGCCGTGTCGGACGCGAGCGCGGCGCCACGCCTGGGGGGAACGGTGTGGACGGTGAACTGGCTGGCCGTCGTGACGGGCGTCGCATACTCGACCAGCTCGACGTTGCCCGGCTGCTCGCCGAGATAGGCGCCGCCGGTGCCCGAATTGTCCGCGCCTCTGGTGCCCGGATACACGGGGTTGCAGGTCACGCGCACATACCGCGCGGGGTCGCACGAGAGTACGGCCTTCCTGAACGTCACGGCGAGCGCGCCACCGCCGCCGATCCCCGTCTTCTCGAGGAAGAAGAGGGTATCGCCGGGCACCCAGGCGTCCGCCGGGAGCGGTACGCGAATCGTGTCGGGCAGCACGCCGATCAGCACCGAGCTGAAGCTGCGCCGGCGCATCGCGACGGTGACGGGACGACCGTAGCTGCGGTTATAGACCGCGAACGGCAGCTTCACGCGGACCAGAGAGTCCGCGATGAAGCTGGGCTGGCCCAGCGACGTGGCGATCGCCGCCGCCGTCGCGGCGCTCGAGTCCCCGGTGGAGCCGACCGTCCGTCCGGCGATCGACGCGGCGATCTGGGTGACGGATGTCCCCGGGGCCGAGAAGTTGAGCCGGAACTCGTCGCGGTTGCTGCCGTCCCCGTGGCCGTAGGGATAATCGGACCAGGCAATCCGGTACACGCCGTTCGCCTGGTCGAGGCTGTTGACCTTGTCCTGCTGCGCGCCCGTCGTGGACCATGCCACCGTCGGTGCGACGAGCGGGCCAATCGCCCGGCCGCTGACCGAGTCGCCGAGGAAGGTCTCGCCGGCGAAGACATCCGCCAGCGTCTTGTCGAGGGCGAGGTTGAACCGCGGGTAATCCGAGCTCCCGAGGAACCCGCCCGGCGTGGTGTTCGCGCCCGTGAGGGTGCTCGACACGAGCAGCGCGTCGCTCAGCGTGGTGGGCGACCCGCCTTGCCGCGCCACCGCCATCACCGGCCCGGCGGCCCACGTGAACACCAGCGAATCCACGAGCGTGGCCGTGTCGCCGCTGACCACAATGGGTGGGCCCTGCGGCGGCGTGTGCTCCACCACCGGCGCGTCGACTTCGCCGCTCACCGCGACGCCGCCGATGTTGGTACCGTTGATCACGACGCTGTCACCCTGCGCCGCGGGGACGCGCAGCACCACGCGAGTGCTGGTCCGCAGCAGCTTGGTGCCGCGGAAGACCTTCACCTCCAAAGCGCGGGCGCTATCGGCGAACCGCACGCGGTACAGGGCGTCCGCCACCGAATCGTCCGTGACCGCAAGTCCCAGCCGTGCCGAGCCCATGGCGCCGGCGCTGTCCGTCACCTCGACCGTCGAGCGGAACTCGCCCGCCTGGCGGCTGATCGGCAGGTAGACGCGCGCGACGTTGGGGCTGGCACTCGACGACGACAGACTGTTGAACAGCACCGGCTCGAGGTCCAGAACCTCCGCGCGGCAGTTTTTCACGCAAATCGTGTCGCCGGGCGTGGGGCCGGGCGCCACCGAGTCACCGTTCGCGATCGTGAACCGCGCGCCGCGACTCTCCGCCACCAGCGTGTAGATGTACTGATGACCCCCGACCACTCCCGCCACATCCGTGAAACCCGAGGGGATCGGCGCGTCGCTGCTGAACGTCACATAGGGCAGGAAGCCCAAGTCGCCGAATTCACTCCCCGGCGTCGCCGGGGCACTGGCGCAACCCGGGTCGTGCGTCGCCGTCCACGTCCCGCCGCCGTCGCACGACTTGAACAGCAGCACGTTCTTGGTGTTGTGGGTCGAGAGATAGGCGATGGTATCGCCCAAGTCCCTCGCTCCGGCCTTGCCACGGTTCAGCACCCGCAGAATGCCCGCCGGCGAGTTGTACGGCGAGCTCTTGATGGACGCCGCCTGCGCCGCGAGGAACTGGTCGGTCCACACCCCGGGGAAACAAGCGTTGTCCCACGACACTTCAACCTGGCTCAACTCGGTGGCGGCCGAGCGACGCACGCCGGCAACACGGCACGGCGGCGGCGGCTTGGGCGTCACGTAGAAGTTCATGTAGTTGTCGATCGCGGCCCGCACGCTGTTGGCGAGACCGGCGGAATCGTTCGCCTCGGTGGTGGTCACCGCGAACACGAACGAGACCGAGGAGTCGGCCTTGAGCTTGATGGGACCGACACCGAACTGGCCACCGACGTTGGAGTAGCCGTCGATGCGGCCATTCGGGAACGTGTCGCCGAACTGGGCGACGCAGCCATTGGTGTTGCAGAGGTCCGAATGGATCGTGTCCGGGATGCCGTCGTGGTTGTAATCCCACGCGGGCCCGCCGGTGGGCGGCACCCACCTGCTGAACCCACAACCCGCCGGCGACGTCGCCGGGAAGCTCCCCTCGGCGCACCGCGTCGGGAAGGCGAAGGGCCGGAACGTGTGCCAGTAAATCTGGTCGGTGAAGCTGGACGCCAGGCGGTTGCCGTACACGTTCGGTTCGGTCGAAGAAATCATCCCGAAGACCCGCTGCTCCTGATCGGGATTCGACGTCCAGTCGGTCGCATAGGTATTGCGGCTGCAGGCCCGGAACCCGCAGAAGTGCTGCTGGTTGAAGGTGAGGGTGTCGCCGACGTGGATGTTGCCCGGGTTGAAGAACGGGTTACCCGGCCGCGTGAACAGCTTGTTCCGCAGGTCGCCGATCGGCGACTTGAGCATGATCAATGCCGTACCGCCCTGCGTCCATCCGATGACCGTTCCCGGCCCGCCCCAGCGCGCGCAGTTGATGTCAGACACCTGGCGCGCGTTGTTGCACGGCTTGAACGGCCCCGCGACGATGTAAAGCGTGCCGTTCGCGACGTCCACATATTCCGGGTTTTGCTGAATGTTGGGGTTGGCAAACCAGCCCTCGTCGAGCGTGACGTACAGCGAGTCGTAATCCAGCGCGATGCCGTACAGGTCGCGCGACTTGTTGGTGATGATCGCCTGCACATACGCCACTTGCTTCAACTTGGGGAACTGGAACGTGAAGGCGTCCTGGCGCACCGCGATACCCAGCGGCCAGCCCGAGCGCGTCGCGGTGGAGCTCAGCGCGGCGCAGCCCCCGGCCGCCGGGCTGCTGACGGGGAGCACGTTCCCGAAGGTGCGGAACTGAGCGGTGCCGCACAGCACGGACTTCGCGTAATCGCTCGTGAAGCCGTACGTCTCGAAGTCGCCGACTTTGCCCGACGTATCGGACGGCACACCCGCCGCGTCCAGATCCGCGTCCGTGATATTCTCAGGGGCAAAGTCGAAGTTCGCGCCGCGGATCCCCGCCTTGAGCGCAAACAGCGAGATCGGGATTTGCCGCTGTCCCGCCCAGTGTGTGGGCGTGTCTTCGAAGCCCCACGTGGCGGCACAATCGCTCGCGGAGAGGAGCGGGGAGCCGGATCCCAGGGAGTGCGTGTGGTCGAGGCAGCTGCCGTCCTGCGTGCTCTGGGTGCCGCGGTGGTGCAGGCCGAGCGAGCCGTCAGCGGCGTCCAGGCCATCGCCACCCACCTCCTCGACGTCGCTGACCGTCCACCCGGGCTTGCCCACGACGTTGTTCAGCGACGGGATCTTGGCGCGGGCGCTGTCCCACTGCGACTTGGGCACGCCGAACATCCAGCTCTCGTCGCTGATGAACACGGGACTGAACCCGTTGTTCAGGATGTTGGCGCCGTACAGGCACGGAAACGGCGAGCCGCTGTTCCCCGTGCACACGTTGTTGAACTTCGCGATGACGCGGAGGTCCGCATTCGCTTCGTCCTGGTTCGCGCCCAGGACCCGGCGCCGCGGCAGCAACCGCGGCTCGCTGTCCGGTCCAAGCTTGTATGGGAAGGACTGCGCCCGCGCGGGCCCCGCCCACAGGGTCAGCGCCCCGGCCATCGCGAAGAGGGTCGCACGCACCGACTGACTCGTGACGTTCATATCGATCTTCCCCTCAAAGTGAATGAAGGTCCGCGGACCGGGGCGACACCGGTTGTCGACGTCGCCCCGGTCAGGCTGAGCTTAGAACAGGACCCGCAGGCCAGCTTGAATCGAGCGCCGCGGCCCGAAGTACTGGGCACGGTCCAGGAACGTCGTCGTGATGGCATCGGCCGCCACGGGGTTGCCTTGCCGCTGCCGCGCGACGTCCACGGCGCCCTGCGTGCATTGACCGGTCGTCACGAACACCTCGACGCAGTTCTGACGGTCGGTGACGTTCAGCACCTGCAGCGTGAATCCGTAGTGCAGGTTCGACACGGCGAAGTTCTTGTTCAACGACCAGTCGACCTGGAACGTGGAGGGACCGCGCCCGGAATTCCGCAGTAGCGCGTTCAGACCGAACCCGAAGAAATCCTTGGTCGGCGTGTACGGCAAACCGCTGGCGCCGCGGAACACCAGGCTGGTGCTGATATCCTGCAACAGTTTCCCAAAGCGCCCCTTGGGATAGTCCTGTCCGACCTGGAAGATCAGCGAGGCATTGAAGGCGCTCGGCTGATCGATGTCGGACGTGGTCTCGAACGTCAGGTTCGGATCTCCCTGCTGCACCTGGCGCTCGAACTCCCGCTCGGGATCCGAGGCGTTGCTGCGCGCCTCGGAGAGCGAGTAGTTGAGGTCGAAGCCCCAGTGCTGCGTGACGCGGCGGCGGAATTGCACCTCCACGCCCCGCACGGTCTGGAAGTCCTGGTTCACCAGGATCCGATAGCTCGGCGTCGAGCTGCCGTAGGTCGAGCCGGGATCGAAGATCTGCGCGCCGTTCACGATGCCGCCGGTGCGCAGGCCCGTCAGACCGATCTGGTTCTTGCTGAACAACACCACGTTGAGGGCGTAGTCAGCCCCGAGCTCGGTGGTGTAGCCGATCTCGTAGCTCGTGGTCTGCTCGGTCAAGAGGTTGGGGTTACCCAGGAACGGCGTTCTGACGCCGCCGGGGATGAAGAGCACCGGTCCCGACGTCGTGCCTTCCTGCGGCGTGCCCACGCCGGTCGCGACGAAGAGGTTGTTGAGCAGCGGGTTCTGGGTGTTGCGCCCGAAGTTGAAGTACACGGCGCTGGACGGTCCCAGCGGGAAGTTCACGCCGATGCGGGGCGAGAACTGGCGCCGCTTCTTGGACGGCGCGAAGTCGTCCGCGGACGCAATCTTGCTCGCCGAGTCGAGCACGGCCGCATTGGGCAGACCGGTCACCGGATCGGCGCAGTTCGCCAGCAGGCTTGTCCACCCCGTGTTGGCCGACATGACGGAGTCATGCGTCGACGTGACCGGAACGCTGACGTTCTGGAACGCCGACGGATCGGCGCACACTTCCCGCGCGGTGGTGCCGTTGGTGGGATCGAGCGGATTCACCCAGAAACGGCCGCCCGCCGAGCCGAAGTCGAACCGCGCCCCGAGCTTGATGGTCAGGAAGTCGTACTCGATGCGGTCCTGCATGTAGAGCGCGACGTCCGTCGGGGTCGCATTGTAGAAGTTGTGGTACGGCAGCGGAATCGCCTGCCCCACCTTCTGGAACTCGTTCAGCGTGACCTTATGCGCCACGACCATCGTGCCGGCCTGCAGGTCGTGGTGGTCGGACACCTGCGATTCGATGTCGGCCCGCACGATCCAGTCTTTCAGGGTCTCGCCGCCGTACAGCGCATCGGTGCCGCAGGTCGGGTGCGTGGCGCACTGGCCGGCCAGCGGTGAGATGAACTGATCGTCGGTGAAGTTGGGCTCACCGAAGTTCGTTCCCAGGCACACGCCCTGCCAGTAGTTGCAGGTGGTGCGATCCAGCAGGAACCGGCCGATGGCGAGGCCGAAACGGGAGCGGCCGATGTTGTCGTCCAGCCGCCCGACGTACAGCCGACGGGACGCGTTGATCGACCCTTCCACCGTCCTGGCGAAGTCGGTGGGAGCGACGCGCGAGCCGTAGCGGTTGTTGAGATACGCCACCGAGTCGCCCAGCGTGGTGTAGCCCGGCGAGGTGAGCGGGTTGTTGTAGGTGAGCAGATAGTCGAAGTCGAACGGCTTGCGCTGCTGCTGCGCGTCGATCACCGAGAAACCGAGCTTCAGCGTGGGCCGGAAGAAGTAGGTGGCTTTGCCGAACACCTGGCGGCTGTTGTTGAACCCGAAAGCGCGCCAGCCGGGGAAGACGTCCAGGAAATCCGCCTGGTTCAGCGGCGAGGGATCCGCCGACGTGCTGAGGTGCGGAATCCGGATGCTGTTGTCGAAGTTGTAAACCGCGTCCGCTTGCCGCTCCTGCCGGCCGGCGAACAGGAAGTGGAGCTTGTTGGACGTGCCCGGCACGGGACCGGAGAGGAAGCCGTCCGTCAGACCGTAGTTCAACAGGTCGTCGGCCTTATTGCCCATCCAACCTCCGACGGCCGACGTCTGATAGCGCAGCGAGCCGGCGAGGCTGCTGCCGCCGTCCTTGGTCGCCACGTTGATCACGCCGGACAGGGCGTTGCCGTACTGCGGTTCCATCCCGCCCTTGATGAAGTCGAGCTGCTGCACCGCCTCCGTCTCGAGCGAGATGGCGGGGCCGCCGAAGATCGAGTTGTTGACGGGAATCCCGTCGATCAGCGTCAGCGTCTCGCCGCCGCGGCCGCCGCGAATGCTCACGGGGTTGGTCGCATTGCGGCGCGATTCGGTAAACGAGATGATGTCGGTGTTGTTCGGCACGACCAGGAAGCCCTGCTGCAACTTCAACGCGCCCTCGATGTCCACCACGGGCAGCGCGCGAATCACATCGCCTGAGATTCCGATCGTGCTGCCCGAAACCCCCGGCTGGACGAGCGGTGTGGCTTCGGCTTCGACCGTGACCGCCTGCAGCTGCACTCCGCTGGCCTGGGCCAGCGAGAAATTCTGCTCGCGCGTGACGTCGATCGAAATGTTCACGTTGCGGGTGGACACCGACTGGTATCCGGGTCGGCGGGCCACGACCGTGTACAATCCCGGCGGCACGCTGATCAGGAAGTACCGGCCGTTCGAGGCGGTGTAGGCCGTGAGGCCCGACCCCTCGATGAAGACTTCGACGCCTTCGAGCGGCTGGTTGGTAGTCGCGTCGCGCACGACGCCGGTCAGTTTACCCGCCTGCGCCGCGACCGTTGCAGGCCGGGCGAGGTAGGCCACCGACAAAACGGTAAAGCCGACCGCCAAACGAACCAGAATGTGACGCATAAGTGCGCCCTCCTTCCGGTGAGTGAAACACGCAGCACACGAGAGACCGCGCGGGCCACTCTCGCTGCTGCTCTTCCCCTGCATGGGGACATCAATTGTCAGACCACGTATGTGACTCGCGCAGCGACGCCCAACGGCTAGGGAGGACGCCCTTCGCGCGACGGCTTCAGCGTTGATGAGGTCCCGGACGGGCTAGGGCGGGATCTCGGGGTACTGCTCCGCTGATATCACCCACACCAACAAGTGCAGCCAGGAGAGAATGTCCGCACCCGGCAAACTGAGTGGCGCCGGTGCGCGAGAAACGCTATGGTAACATGCATCCAAGATTCACCATGATATCCTACGCCTCGCGTCCGACTTCGCAAGAGGTCCGCACCCCGCCGGACGGGTTGCGGTCCAGAGCGTCGTGCGACCCCTTATATAAATGAAAGGCGCCCGCTCCACCCTCCTGGCCCTGGCCCTCGCCGCCGCCCCGCCGGCGGCTCGGCTGCCCGCGCAGGCCAACGACGCGGACAGCACTGGCGCCGTGGCGCGCCGGATGGTGCAAGCTGCAATCCGGCTGGCCGAGCAGGGCGACACGGCGCTCGCGATCGCCAAAGCGGCCGAGGCGGCGCAGTTGGCTCCAGACTTGGCCGACGCCCATTTCCTGTACGGGATGCTGCTGTCGCGTACGTCGCGAGCCGGTCTGAGTGCCTGGGGTCGGCGCACGGATGCCAGCCGGGAGTTCAACGCGGCTCTGCGTCTGGATCGGGGCAATCCGCGCTACCTCATCGAAGTGGCCCGCTTGCGTCTCAAGGCGCCGATCCTGCGCTTCCAGGCGGAACGCCTGTTCCGGCGCGCCCTGGACGCGGCCCGCAAGCGGCACGATCCGGTCCTGGAGGCCGAGGTGCAGGCCGAGATCGGCGCCATCTACTTCCGCCGCTACGAGGCATTCGCCCACCGCCGCATGGTGGTGGGCTTCACCCAGACATTCGACTGGGAGTCGGCACTCCGCGACCAGCACTACGCCAAGGACCTGCTGCTGGACCAGTCTGTACCGATGCCTGACATGGGGGAAACGGACCTGGCGCAGGCGGAGCAGTACTATCGCGGTGGCATCCGCGCCGACTCCGCATCGCCCGCGGCCAATGCCGGCCTGCTCGCCCTGCTCGCCGCGACCGGCCGGGACGAAGAGCTGGTGGACGCCGCCCGCAACTTCGCCGCGGCGAACGACACCAGCTCGCGGGCACCTCTCTACCTCGGGCTCGGCCTGTGGCGTATGCACCGTGGCCCCGGCGCGGACAGTGCGTTCGCGCTCGCGCTCACCCGGATGTCGCCGCTCGAGCGGGGGCCGCTGGAAGACCTCTCGTCCGTGCTGCGGGCGGCCGACGCACTCGCATACCGCGCGCTGCCGGATTCGGAACAGATCGCCTACGACAGTGCCTATTGGTGGGCGGCGGATCCGCTGCGGCTCACGCCCGAGAACGAGATTCGCCTGGAGCATCTGGCGCGGGTGGCGTATGCCGACCTGCTGTTCAGCGCGCCGGATCTGCGCCTCCGCGGCTGGCAGACCGATCGCGGCCAGATCTACATCCGCTATGGGCCGCCGCCGGTGCTGGCAACGTTCGCACCCGACCCACAGGAGGGTCTGGATCCGTCGCAGATCGGGATGGAGACCACGGTGTGGTTCTATCCCGATCGTAACCTGCGGTTCGTGTTCACCGGCCCCCCCACGTACAACTACGCGCGACTGGCGGGCGACTTCAGCTCATACGTGGAGAACATACGCGTCACGCTGCCGTCGACGTACGACAACGTCCCGGTGGTGCACGGGCTCGACTCCATCGCGGTGCAGTCGGCGCAGTTCTTGCCGCTGGGCGACTCCAGCGGGACCGATGTTGTGTTCTTCGCCGGCATCCCGATTCGCGAAATGACGCGTGGCGTGGACTTGCATCAGGGCGATCTGCAGACGGCCCTGTTCGTGACGGATCCCGCACGGCGCGATGTGGTGGCGCGGCGCCAGCGGGAACAGGTCACCTTCTCCGCCGAGGCGCAGTTCGAGAACCGTACGAGCAGCACGCGGCTCGCGGTGGGCGACTACTTGTATCGGTTCGAGGCCTTGTTGCCGGACGCGCAGCGCGCCGCGCGCGGCGAGGCGCAGCTCAGCGTCGCATCCTTCGGACGCGACACCCTCAATCTCAGCGACATCGTCGTGGCCGACCGCGTGGCCCCGAAAGACGAAGCCGCGATCCTGCGCAGCCGCCAGGACTTCTTCATCGCCCCCAACGCGGCCATGCGCTTCGGCCGCGCCGACCCGGTGCACATTTTCACCGAAGTGTATCATCTCAAGGCCGCCGCGCCCGACTCCATCGCCCAATTCCAGGTATGGCTCCGCCTGCGCGTGGAGGCGCTGCCGCGGACCGGCCTGGCCGCACGCGTCGTCGGCGGCATGCTCGATGCCATCGGGGCCACGGCCCGTGGCGACGACCAGGTCGAGCTGACGTACGTGTCCAAGGAATCGCTCATCGGCAGGGACCGCGTCCCCCTCTACCTGGCCCTGGACCTCGCCGGCGCGCCGGCGGGGACGTATCGCTTGGACCTGGCGGTCAAGGACCTCAGCACCGGCCGACTGGCCACGAGGAGCCGCATGCTCACGATCACCGAGGGCCCGCGATGACCCATCGGATCGTCGCCGCCGCGATACTGCTCACCCTGCCCACCCAACCCGTGGCCGCGCAACGGCGCTGGACGTACGCCGCAGGCGGCGTCGCCATCGGCCTCGCCCTCACGGCGATCTACAGCTCCGGCAATTACAGCCGCAGCCTGGGATGGTGTTCGGGGGTGACCTGCGTCGGAATAACGACGACCACAGCCGGCGGCTTCGTCGGCTACCTGATCGGGCACGACGAAGACGTAAAGTTCCGGACGCGCTATCAAGTGGCGCCGCCGATCGACATGCCGAGCCGCACACAACTCCTGCGGACTCGCGCAACCGGCCTCGAGGTGGGCGGACCCCTGGTCGCCGTTTCGGGCGACGACGGCGTGGAGCTCGTCTCGGCACAGCCGCGGCTCGATTATCTGGGCCACCGGGCCCGCGGCCTCCGGGATGTACAGGACGTGGGGCTGCCCGCCGACTCGGCGCAGTTCCTCGTCGGCACGAGCACGGGGCTGTACCTGTTCGCGGTGTCGGGTGACGCGGCGGGGCGGCGGGCGCTGGACGGAGAGGTGAGCACGGTGGCGGTGCGCGGTAACCGCGTCGCTGTGACCGCCGGCGGCATGCTGCGCATCGGTACCGTCACGGGAGACTCGGTGCGCTGGCGCACCGACACCCTCGCCCTCACCGGCCGGGTGATGGACGCACGCTGGTGGGACGACACCACCTTGTGGCTGTTGGCCGATCGGCAGCTCACGAGCTACCGGGTGCGCGCCGATTCCGCCGCGACGCCCCTCGCCAGCGTCGACCTGGACGGCCCGGCTCGGCGGCTCACCATCCGGGACACGCTCGCCGCGGTAGCGGCCGGTGCCGCCGGCGTTTATCTGGTACGCGTCAACGACCCCACCCTGCCCCGCGTGCTCGCGCATTGGACCGAGCCGCGTTTCGTCTACGACGTCGCGCTGTGGGGCGGCAACATCTACGTGGCCGCCGGCCCCGAAGGCTTGTACGTGCTGCGCGCGGGCGTGGGCCACCTCGAGGCGATCGGACTGGCGCGCTCGGTCGGTTTCGTCGCCGCCCTCGCGGTCGGTACAGACGCCCTCTACGCCCTGGACCGCACGGGCGGCGTGCTGCGCCGCATCGAGCTGAAACCCCTCCCGACCGGCCGGTGACGCTTCGTTCGCTCGCCTGCGCCGCGCTGCTGGTCGCGCTGGTGCGGACCGCCCGCGCCCAAGCCGATCCCCTCGCTGCCCGCACCAAGGGACGCGCCGACGCGCCCGTAACGGTGTTCGAGATGTCGGACTTTCAGTGCCCGTTCTGCCGCGGCTTCGCGCTCGAGACCATGCCCGCGCTGGACAGCGAATATGTCCGCACCGGCAAGATTCGCTTCATCTACGTGAACTTTCCCCTGACCCGCCTGCATCCCAACGCGCAAGGAGCGGCCGAGCTGGCGGTGTGCGCCGCGCGGCAGGGCAAATTCTGGCCGATGCACGACCTGCTGTTCCGCCATCAGCCCGAGTGGGCGGGCCTCGCGAAGCCGCTCGCGTACTTCATCGCCCTGGGCGACAGTGCCGGGCTCGACCGCGCCCGGCTCACGCGCTGCATCACGAGCCGTGCGGCCCAGCCGGAAGTCGACGCCGATGCGGCGAGCTCCACCAATGCGGGCGCCTCGGCCACGCCGACCTTTTACGTGGAGAAGCTGCTGGTCTCGGGCGCGGCGCCCCTCGCGGTGTTCCGCCACCTGCTCGACTCGCTGTATCAGGCGAAGACAGGGGCGCGCTGATGGCGCGCCCTTCTTTTTTTTACCGGCTGAGCCTGCGCGTCGCGGAAACGGCGGCGCCGCTCGCGGCGCGGTTCGACAAGAAGATCGCGCGCGGGCTCGACGCGCGGGCGGGTCTCACCGATCGCTTGGCCCGCTGGGCCGACAGCCAGCGCGACGCGGCCCGGCCGCTGGTGTGGGTGCACGCGCCCTCGGTGGGCGAAGCGCTGCAGGCCAAGCCCGTGCTCGAGGCGCTGCGCGCGGAGCGGCCGGAGTGGCAGCTCGCATTCACGTTTTTCTCGCCGTCGGCGGAGCGCCTGGCGCGCACCCTGCCCGTGGACGTGACGGACTACATCCCTCTCGACCGTCCGGGCGACGTGAAGCGCGCGCTGGCGGCGTTGCGCCCCACCGCGCTGGTCTACAGCAAGCTCGATGTGTGGCCCGAGCTGACGCTCGCCGCCGCCAACGCCGGCGTGCACCTCGGCCTGATCTCGGCGACCGTGTCGCCGGAAAGCAGCCGATTGCGCTGGCCGGTGCGCGGCTGGGCAACGCCGGCGTACCGCGCGCTCGATCGCGTCGGCGCGATCAGCGCGGACGACGGCCAGCGCCTGGAACAGCTGGGAGTACGGGCGGACGCCCTGCGCGTCACCGGCGACACGCGCTTCGACAGCGTGGTGGACCGCGCCGAGCGGCTCGACCGCACGCGCGAGCCGCTGGCGCGACTCGCGGCCGCGCCGGCCGGCACGTTCACGATCGTCGCGGGCTCCACCTGGCCGTCCGACGAAGGCATCGTGCTGGGGGCATTTTTCGATCTGGTGGCACAACATCCGCAGGCGCGGCTGATCCTGGCGCCGCACGAGCCCAACCCCGATCACCTCGCCGGAATCGCGCAGCGCGCCAAGCACGTCGGCCTGCCGCGACCCGTCCGGCTGTCACAGCTGGAGCACGCCGGGGCGGCGCCTGTGATCGTGGTGGACCGCGTCGGCGTGCTGGCGGATCTGTACGCGCTGGCGGACGTCGCGTTCGTGGGCGGCGGCAATCACAGAGCCGGATTGCATTCCGTCCTCGAACCAGCAGTGTTCGGGGTGCCCGTGACGTTCGGGCCGCACTGGCGGATGAGCCGCGACGCGGGGCTGTTACTCGAGCGGGGCGGCGCGGTGGCGCTCCCGGCCGACGGCCGGCGCGAATTACACTCGCAGTGGATCGTGTGGCATCACGACCCCGCGGCGCGACGGCGGGCGGGCGATGCGGCCAAGCGGATGGTGCAGGACGGTCGCGGCGCGGCGGAGCGGACGACGGCGCTGGTGCGCGACCTGGTGACGGCGGCTAATGGCCGGTGACGACCCCTTCGTAAGTCACCGAGCGCGGCACCACGATTCCGAGCGTCAGCCCGGCGACCAGTAAGTCCGTCCAGCGGCTGGTCACCCTCACGCGCAGATTCGCCACCGCGCTGCCCGCCCCCACCTGACCGGCGAGCACGTCTTCGATGTTGGGTTTCGACACCGGCAGCAATCCCAGAAACAGGTAGACCGGGTGCTTGGTGATCTGAAACGCGGTGCCCTGCGGCGGCGTCTGCGCCGCCGACGCCAGCGTGGCGGGAACGCCCAGATGCGTGCTGTCGATGGTGAGCGCGCAGCCGGCGCTGGCGAGCACCAGCAGCGCGCAGCTCGTGCGAACGAGGGTCGTGATCAACGGATCTCCTGAGTGTAAAAAAAAGGGGCGCGCCGAACGAACGGCGCGCCCCCAAACCTAACGCAATTACATTCCGACCGGGGCTTTGAGCGAAATGTGCGCCCCGATGCCGATCGTCGAGACGTGGCCAGAGGGTTTCACCTTCTGGTAGTCCCACGCCGCGTGGAACCCGAGCATCCCGAGCCCGACGTTCACGCCCAACGCGAGGCCGAAATCGCTCTCGCTCGAGCCGCCCGACACCTTGTTGTAGCGAATGCCGGGTGAAACGTACGGCTCGATATTCAGGCCGGGGGTCGGCAGGTTGAGGCTGATGCCCACCGCGGCATCCGCCAACGTGATGCCGGCGCAGCCGCTGCAGGACACCTTGCCCGCGCCACCCTGCAGGTTCACCGCGATCGGAATCAAGCTGCCGCCGATGACGCGGAACGCCACTTGCCCGCCGACGGAGGTCGCGCTGTTGGTCGCGCCGGACGGCTTATAGCTGGCGAGGCCAAGGGTCAGGTTCAAGTTGCCCAGACCCAAGGCGCCGCGCGCGCCGAATGCATTGCCGCCGCCAGAGTTGTTGTCGGGCTTGCCGTAGTCACCACTGATGGTGATGCCGGTCCCACCCTTGGGATCGTTCCACACCGGCATGCCGAGCCACTGGGCCGCAGCCGGTGCCGCAACCAGGGCGGAGAGTGCCAGCATGATCATTCCACGCTTCATACGTCCTCCGGACAAGTAAGTGACCCCGGGGCCCTCCGCACCGGGGGAAAGCCGTGCCTACGCTAGGGAAAC
>DATLWA010000092.1:0-2207 GCA_035576905.1 Gemmatimonadales bacterium | reverse complement strand
ACGGACCCGACGGGTCCGCCGCCGCCACCTCCGCCCCCGCCGCCATAGGGACCGGACGTCATGTAGCTGCCGCAACCCGCGATCGCCGCGAGCGCGATGACGGTCAGTGCCTTCATCGCGCCGCCTTTCCGGAGCCGGACTTCTCCCAATTCACGAACAGGAAGCCGCCGGGCGCATCGAATTTGGGGGCGCCGGGCGGCGGCAGGATCTGCAGCTGCAGCTCGTCGATCTTGTTCTTGGAGCAGTCCCAGCACTGGAGCGCGAAGTCGCTGGCGCGCCGCGTGTGCGACAGCAGCATCACGTGCACCATGGCGCCGTCGGTCACCAGGGAATCGTTCTTGTAGAGGTGTCCGAACGCCCACAGTGCCACGGCGCTGTTGATCGTCGGCACGAGCGGCGTGTGGACGCCCGTGACGCCGTGATAGTAGAGACCCATGATCACGCCGCCGAACCGCGGGTGGTGCACCACGTCCTTGGTCTGCACGCGGTCCATCACCAGTTTCCAGTGGGCGCCGTCCTGCGTGGTGAATTGCGCCGTGCCGTCCACCGAGTCGCGCGTGGCGCCCAAGTCCCACGCGCCGAAGCTGAAGGTCCCGGAGATCGGCACGACGTTGTTGGAGTACGGGCCGTTCTGCACCTGCGACTCCAGGCCCTCGCGCTCGTCGCCGAACTGCTGCAGGATCGGAGCGGCGCTGTCGGGGAAGGGGAACGGGCCGGGCAGGATCTGAATCACGGGCCCGCCGCCCGTGACGTGGATGGCGCGCGCGGCGGCCATGGGCATGGCATAGTCCGTGGCAGCAGGCGCCGCTGCGCCGCCCGCCGCGGTCACCTGCAGTGAGGTGACCATGCCGAGCTTCTTGTGGGAATCGTTGCCGACGGGGCAGTACACCTCGTAACCGCCGGCGCGCAGTGTCAGGGTGAGCGTGGCCGTGGCGCCGGGCTGGATCAGCGGGGTCTCCTTCTCCACGCCGTGGCCTTCGACCTCGAACGCGTGGGGGATGCTGCCGCCGTTCGTGACCGTAAACGTGACCGTGCCGGCCGGAACCGCCGCCGGCGAGAGCTCGACCTTCCATTCGCTGAGTCGTGCCACCACAGCGGGCGGCGTCTGATAGAACAGCATGTCTTCCTCCGGTGTCGGGTGTGTGCGAGAATGTCCGACCGGGAGACTGTCCTGCCCGCGGCCTTATTCCCGCGGGAATATTCCCGTGGGATTGCCGGTCTAGGTCGAAATGGGGACGTGGGTCCCCTGGAGGGTGGGTGGAGCCGAGCGAGCTGGCGCGATTCGAGGCCGCGATGCTGCCGCAGTTGGACGCGGCCCACAATCTGGCGCGCTACCTGTTGCGCGACGACTCCGCCGCGGCGGACGCCGTGCAGGACGCGTATCTGCGCGCGCTGCGGCATTTCGGCGGCTGGCGCGGCGGCGACGCGCGCGCCTGGCTGCTCACGATCGTGCGCAACGTGTGCCGCAGCGCGCGTGGCGGCACCGATGTGGAGTTCGACGAAACGCTGCACTCGGGCGACGTCGCCGAGCGCGATCCCGCGGCCGATCTGGCCCGCCGCACGGCGCGCGAGACGCTGGGTGCGGCGCTCGAGCGGCTGCCACAGGAATTCCGGGAGGTGATCGTGCTGCGCGAGCTGGAGGGACTCTCCTACAAGGAGATCGCGGACGTCACGGGCGTGCCGGTCGGCACGGTGATGTCGCGGCTGTCGCGCGGCCGCGAGCGGCTGCGCCGCGCGTTGAGTGACATGGAAGGAAGTGGCTCGTGACGCATCGTGATGTGGAGCAGCGCCTCGACGCCTACGTGGACGGCGAGCTGGCCGAGCCCGAAGCGCGCGAATTGGCGGCGCATCTGGCGGAGTGCCGCGAATGCACCGCCCGCCACGACGCGCTCATGGCACTCCGCGCCACGATCGCCGCTCAGGCGCCGTATCACCGGGCCGACGCGGCGTTGCGTGGACGGTTGCGCGCGTCGCTGCGTGCGGCGGCGGGCACGCGCCCGCGGTACTGGCTGGCGTGGCGTCCGTTGGCGGCGGCCGCGACGCTTGCGGTCGTGGCCCTCGGGGCGTGGCAGCTGTCGGCCGCGACCGCGGCGCGCGACGCCGTCGCCCGGGACGTGCTGGCGAGCCACGTGCGCTCGCTGCTCGGAGAGCACCTCACCGACGTCGCCTCGACCGATCAACACACGGTCAAACCGTGGTTCAACGGC
>DATLWA010000091.1:0-3018 GCA_035576905.1 Gemmatimonadales bacterium | reverse complement strand
GTCAACAATGTGAAGCATGACTGCTCGGGCGTGCACGATCGTGGTGGCCGCCGTGCTGGCGGCGTGCGGTGGCGACGCCGGGGGCCCCGCAGGCCCGGTGCCGGGCCCGCTCGCTTCCGTCACCGTCTCGCCGCCCAGCATCACCATCGGGGTGGGAGATGCGGTCCGGTTCCAGGCCCTCGAGCTGGACAGCACAGGTCACTTCGTGCTCCAGTTTCCGATCAACTGGGGGGTAACGGACCTGACCGTGGCGCAGATCTCCGACTCCGGCGTGGCGGTGGGACTCGCGCCGGGAACGGACACCGTCCTGGCGGTCGTCGAGACCAAGGTCGGGCGCGCGATTCTCCGCGTGCAGTAACGCGCAGTGGCGTGGCCGCTCAACCCGGCCGGTGCCAGATCTCCACCACGTGCTCGTCGCTGAGCTCAAGTCGCACCTCACCGTGGCGGCAGCCGGACGCATCGCTCACGCGCGGCACGAGCCGCTCGCCGTCCACCGTTGCATCCGCCGGCACGCGCCCGGCGGGCATCGCGGGCGCCACGACGAGCGCGAGCCGCCGCCCGCCGGTGCGGCGGATCCGCAGCTCCACGCGATCGGGCCGCGCCGCCACGCGCACGTCGAGCGTCGTGTGGCCGACGTGCAGGTTGCGCCACTCGCACTCGCCCCAGCGCGCCGGCAGGTGCGGCGCCAGCGTGAGCCGCTCCCCGAGCGCGTCCGGCCGGGCGCCCAGCATGCCCTCCACCAACGGCGCCAGCAGCATCGCCGCCGACCACGCCTGGTCGGGACACACGCCCGCCGCCTCCTCCACGCCGCCGTGCAGTACTTCGTCGAACATGCCCACGCCGCGCGCGAACGGCAGCCGCGCGTTGGCGAGCAGGTGCTCCACGCCCGCCTCGCCGCGATGGCAGGCGTATTCGGCGAGACTCACCCACCCCGTGTACAGCGGCCATACCGCGCCGGTGTGATAGCCGGCGGGATTGTAGAGCGGATCGCGCGTCGAGAGCAGTCGCACGCCCCAGGGCGCCGAGAACTCGGGGTCCGCGATGGCGTCGAGCCACGCCGCCGCGGCGCTCGCATCCACGGCGCCGAGCAGGAGCGGCACCGCGGTGAGCGCCGTGCGATGGCGCTGCGGCGAGCCGTCCGCCTCGAGGCCAAGCGCGAACCCGCCGTCCACCAGGAATCGCGTCGCGATTGCCGCCCGCGCGCGCGCCGCACGCTCGCCGAGCTCGGCGGCGAGCGACTCCTTGCCCAACGCCTGCGCCACCGGGGCGAGACTCTCCAGTGCGGCGAGCCAGATGCTCGCGAGGTACAGCGTGGTCTTGGCGCCGGCGAGCGGGCCCATCTCGATCCAGCCGTGGCCCACGCCGGCGTTCTCGATCAGGCCGTCGCCGTCGCGGTCGGTCGTCAGACAGAAGGCGTACCCCCGCTCGAGCTCCGGCCAGCGCTCTTCCAGAAACGGCAGATCGCCCGTCCAGGCGGCGTAGCGGCCCGCCAGGAGCAGGAGCAGCGGCGTGCTGTCGGCCGCGTCGAAATGAGCGAGCCCGCTGGTCGTGAGCTCGTGGATCACCTTGCCTGTCACGTCCTGCGTCTGGCCCAGGTGGCGCAGCACCAGCCGCGCCAGCGAGAAGTCGCCGGCGGCGAGCGCGGCCAGCGCGGTCCAGCAGGCGTCGCGTCCGAAGTACCAGCCGTAGCCGGGACGGCCGTCGCCCCACCCGGGACGGGACGCGGCATAGCCCGCGACGAGCGAGCGGCCCACGCCGGGCGTGTCGACCACGAACCCATCGATGCGCTGCTTGGCCCACTCGACCGCCGTGTTGACTTGGCGGTCGGGCGACAGCACGCGCAGCTCGTAGTCGCGCACCTGCTCCTCGTGGCGGCGGCGTTGCGCCACCAAGGCCGTGAGGCCGCGGCGACGCAGCGCGGCGTGCGCGTCGCCGTCCTCCCTTCCGGCAATGACGGCGATGCGCAGCGGCTCATCCAGCGTGGCGCTCAGCGTACACCGCAAGGCGGCCCCTTCGCCGCTCGGCTCGACACGCCACTGCACGCCGCGGTTCACGGCAAAGGTCACGGCGGCCGCCGCGTGGCACACCACGAGCGCGCGGCCGTCCGCTCCCAGATTGAAGCGCAAGTCGCCGGCGCACGCCGCCGGGTAGGGCCACATGCGCCGCAGGTCCACGGTCCAGGAGACGCTCACGGCCGGCGCCGCTCGCAGGTTACGCGCGCGGCCGATTTTCTCCGCGCGGTACTCCACGAAGGCGATCGCATGCTCGAGCGCGGTGCCCACCGTCTCCTCGACGATCCGCTGGCGCGACACCAGGTGGCGCTGCACCACTGTCGGCGCGATTTGGGCATCACGAATCAGCGGCGTCTCACCGCCGATCTCCACGCGCCAATCCTGCGCCAGCCGCCACGGATGCGCCCAGATCTCGCGCACGCCGCTTTGCTCGCCGCCGACCACGAGCAGGCGCCGGCCGGCGAGCACGGTCGCTTCGTCGGACAGGGCGCGCGTCGCCGTCGCCAGCGGCGACTCGAGACCGGGCAGCGCGCCGTCCAACGGCGGCGGCTCGGCTACGAGCAAGCCGTCGTCGCGGCGGCAGCGCGTGCCGGGCGCGGGCCACGCCGCCGCGGGGATCGTGCGCGTCGCATGCGGGATGCCGTCCCCGGTCAGCGCATTGCCGAGCACCGCGCCGAGCTGCGGCGCGAGGCGCGGGTCGGGCGCGTCGAGGGCGACGAAGGCGCCGAGGCAGAGCACGCCGCCCGCGCCCACCGCGTACTCCCAGGCGATGGCGCGTTGGGGGTCGAGCCGGATATAGGCACGCTCGTAGGCCACGATGCGGGCATGCGCCGGCCGTTTGCCACGCGCGTACACGGCCCGCGCGTCGGGCTCCCCCGCACTCGGCGCCCAGATGTATGTCCCGTTCGCCATGCCGGCGAACAACGGGTGCGCGCCGAATGCCGCGAGCCCGCGCACGTGCGGCGCGCTCTCTTCGGCGCCAGGACGCCACGGCGTGGTGTGCGCC
>DATLWA010000090.1:0-9680 GCA_035576905.1 Gemmatimonadales bacterium | reverse complement strand
GGTCGAGGGTGAAGCGGGTGCGGGTCCAGTCGCAGGAGCAGCCGATGATCTTGAGCTGCTCGATGATGGTGTCGCCGGTCGCCCGCACGAACGCCCACACCCGCTCGACGAACGCCTCCCGCCCCAGATCGAAGCGCGTCTTGCCTTCGGCGGCGAGCTGCTTTTCCACGATGTTCTGTGTGGCGATACCGGCGTGGTCGGTGCCGGGCAGCCATTCGGCGGCGCGACCGCGCATGCGCTCGAAGCGGATCAGCACGTCCTGAATGATGTTGTTGAGCCCGTGGCCCACGTGCAGGACGGCGGTGACGTTGGGCGGCGGGATCACGATCACGTAGGGCTCGCCGTCCGGGCGCGGCTGAAACACGCCGCGGTCGAGCCAACGGCGATACAGCCCGGCTTCGACGTCGGCGGGTGCGTACTGCGGCGGGAGCTCGAGCGGCTTGGGGGTGGCCATTCCTCTATATAGACGATGGGGACAGGTCCCCTGTCCCCGTATTGCGCAACTGTCACAGTGTCACGCGAATAGCTAGAATACCCACAAATGTCCGACGAATCAAACCTCGTCCCGCTCGCGCGGCTCGTGCGCTGGGGCACGCTGGCACTGGTCCTGGTGGCGGCGGTCGCGCTGTATTTCGTACACGGCCGCGACCTGCCGCCGCTCGAGCCGGCGCCGCCCGCCGCGAACGTCCGCTGACCGCCGTGGCCGACTCCATCCGCGTGACGCTCCCCGACGGGAGCCAGAAAACGCTGCCTGCCGGCGCCACCGGGCTCGACGTCGCCAAGGCGATCGGTCCGGGGCTCGCCAAGGCGGCGCTCGCCATCCGGGTCAACGGCGACGTGCGCGACCTCGGCCGCCCGGTGCCCGACGGCGCCACCATCTCGATCCTCACCGACAAGGACCCGCAGGCCCTCGACGTGCTGCGCCATTCCTCGGCGCACGTGCTGGCGACCGCCGTGCGGCAGCTGTTTCCGCACGCCAAGATCGGCTTCGGCCCGCCCATCGAGGACGGGTTCTACTATGACTTCGAGGTCCCGGCGCCATTCACGCCCGAAGACCTCGAGCAGATCGAAGCCAAGATGAAGGAAGTGGCGGCGGCCGATTATCCGTTCGTGCGCGAGGAAGTCTCGCGCCCGGAAGCGAAGAAGCGGTTCAAAGAAGATCCGCTCAAGCTCGAGCGCATCGACGATCTGGGCGAGAACGAGACCATCTCGGTCTACACCGACGGGCCGTTCGTTGACCTGTGCCGTGGCCCGCACGTGCCGAGCACCAGCCGCATCAAGCATTTCAAGCTGCTGCACGCCGCGGGCGCGTACTGGCGCGGCGACGAGCGGCGCCAGATGCTGCAGCGCATCTACGGCACCGCGTGGTTCAAGCAAGAGGATCTCGCGGCGTACTTGCACCGCCTCGAGGAGGCGAAGAAGCGCGACCATCGCGTGATTGGGAAGCAGCTCGATCTGTTCTCGGTGCAGGAGGATGTGGGCCCGGGGATGATTTTCTGGCACCCCAAGGGTGCGATGATCAACTTCCAGCTGCGGCGTTTCATCGAGGACGTGATCCTGGAGCGCGGCTACGACCTGGTGTACACACCGCACGTGACGCGCGAGCAGCTGTTCCTGCGCTCGGGGCACTTGCCGCTGTATGCCGAGAACCAGTTCCCGGCCATGGGCGCAGGGGAAGGCGAGTCGGAGGACGTGCGCTATCGGGTGAAGCCGATGAATTGCCCGATGCACATCCTGATCTACGCCGCGCAGCAGCGCAGCTATCGCGACCTGCCGATCCGTCTCGCCGAGATCGCCAACGTCTATCGCAACGAGCGCTCGGGCACGCTGCACGGCATGCTGCGCGTGCGCGGCCTGTCGATGGACGACGCGCACATCTTCCTGCGCGAGGACCAGATCGAGCAGGAGATCTTCAACCTGCTCGACATCGTGGAGCTGGTGCTGGGCAAGACGTTCGGCCTGGCCTACCGCCTCGATCTCGCCACCCGGCCCGCCAAGAAACTCGGCGACGACGCGATGTGGGACGTGGCCGAGCGCGGCCTCGAGCAGGCGCTCAAGCGGCGCGGTCTCGCCTACAAGATGGACGTCGGGGGCGGCGCGTTCTACGGACCCAAGATCGACGTGAAGTTCAACGACGCGATCGGCCGCGAGTGGCAGGGCGCCACCATCCAGCTCGACTACGAGCTGCCGGAGCGCTTCAAGCTCGAGTACACGGGCACCGACAACAAGCCGCACCGCCCGGTGATGATTCACCGCGCGATCTACGGAACCCTCGAGCGCTTCGTCGGGTTCTTGATCGAGCACTTCGCGGGCGCGTTCCCGCTGTGGCTCAGCCCCGAGCAGGTGCGCGTGCTGCCCATCGCCGACGCGCAGCTCGACGCCGCGCGCAAGGTGCACGACAAGCTGCGTGCCGCCGGCGTCCGCTCGCATCTGGACGAGCGCGCCGAGACGTTGAACTACAAGATCCGCGACGGCGAGACGCACAAGGTGCCGTACATGGCGGTGGTGGGGCAGCGGGAGGCGGAGGCGGGGACGGTGGCGATTCGCGCGCGGGGCGAAGGCAAGAAGCAGGTCGTGCTGCCGCTGGACGAGTTTCTGACAAAGATCCTGGAAGAAGTTCGCACCCGGAGTTTGACGGCACTAGTTTGAGGATCATATGAGCGACGCGACGACACCCGTCATTCTCTCCGCCTGCCGCACGCCCGTCGGCAAGTACCTGGGCGGGCTGGCGCCGCTGACCGCGCCGCAGCTCGGCGCGCTCGTAGTAAAGGAAGCGGTGCGCCGTGCAGCGGTCGATGGCGCGGCGGTGGAAGAGGTGATTCTCGGCAACGTGCTGCAGGGCGGTGAAGGGCAGGCGCCGGCGCGCCAGGCCGCGATCCACTCGGGGCTGTCGGGCATCATCCCCGCGATGACGATCAACAAGGTCTGCGGCTCCGGGCTCAAGGCGGTGATGCTCGCGTCTCAGGCGATCAAGGCCGGCGATGCCGCGTGCCTCGTGGCGGGCGGCATGGAGTCGATGTCCAACGCGCCGCATTACGTGTACGGCATGCGCGGCGGCATCAAGGCGGGCGACTCGAGTCTCGTGGACGGTATGATCCGCGACGGCCTGTGGGATTCGTTCTCCAATCAGCATATGGGCAACCTCGCCGAGTACACCGCCAAGAAGGCGGGCGTGTCGCGCGCCGATCAGGACGCCTACGCGCTGCAGAGCCATCAGAAAGCGGTGGCGGCGATGCAGGCGTGCCGCTTCAAGGCGGAGACGGTCGCGGTCGAGATCCCGAGCAAGAAGGGCCCAGTGATCATCGACAAGGACGAGAGTCCCCGCGCCGACACGACGCTCGCGGCGCTCGCCGCGCTCAAGCCGTCGTTCGAGAAGGACGGCACCGTCACCGCGGGCAACGCGCCCGGCTTGAACGACGGCGCCAGCGCCCTGGTCGTGGCGTCGTTGGCGTTCGCCAAGGCGCACGGGTTGAAGCCGCTGGCCCGCGTCACGGCCTACGCCACCGGGGGCGGTGAGCCCAAGGACTTGTTCTTCGCGCCGATTTTCGCGGTGCAGAACCTGATGAAAAAGGCGGGCACCAAGATCGGCGACTACGACCTGATCGAGGCGAACGAAGCGTTCGCCGTGCAGGCGCTCGCCGACGGCCGCGCCCTCGGCTGGGACTGGACCCGCGTCAATGTGAACGGCGGCGCGATCGCGCTCGGCCACCCCATCGGTGCATCGGGCGCGCGCGTGTTGACGACTCTGCTCTATGCGCTCCAAGAAAAGAAGCAGCGAACCGGCCTCGCCACCCTGTGTCTCGGTGGCGGCAATGCCGTGGCCCTCAGCGTGGAGATGATGTAATGGAACAAGTCCAGCCGCTGCTCCTCACGACGCGCGACCTCGTGGTGCGCCGTGTCATCGCCGTGGTTCTCGGCACGGCGCTCGTGGCCCTCGCCGCGCAGGTGGCCGTGCCGATTCCCGGCACGCCGGTACCGGTGACGCTGCAGCCGCTCGCCGTACTGATCGTGGGCGGCCTGCTCGGCCCGGCGCTCGGCGCGTCGAGCCTCGTACTCTATCTCCTGCTCGGTGCCGCGGGCCTCCCGGTGTTCACGCCGTTCGGCCTCCCGGGCGTCGCCCGGCTGATCGGACCCACGGGCGGCTACCTGCTCTCGTATCCCCTGGCCGCCGCGGTCACGGGCCGGTTGGTGGGCGATGGTCGCGCGACGGCGCGCCTCGCGCTCGCAGCGCTCGCGGGACTTGTCGTCATCCATCTGGGCGGACTCGCGCAGCTCGTGTTGCTGACGGGCTCGGGGAGCGCGGCGCTGCAGCTCGGGACTCTCCCATTCCTGCTGAGCGACCTCGGAAAGCTGGCTATCGCCGTCCTGATGCTTCGACCCTTTGTGAGTCCTCTCCGCGCGCGCCTATGACGGCGCGCGTTTCGTTTGCGGGCCAGGCGAAACGGCTCGGTGCGGCGCTGGGCTGGATCGTGCTCTTCGCCGTCATCGGCGTGGGCGTCACCATCGTCCTGTCGCTGCTCGTTCCGGGCTGGGGCGGGCGTGAATGGTTCCTGGCGCGCAACGGCGGTTACGAATTGATCGGCTGCGCCACGGCGACCCTCGTCGTCGGCCGCCTGCTCGACAAGCATTCCTGGGATCAGCTCGGCTGGCGCACCGACGGCCGGCTCGGCCGGCGGCTCGCGCGTGGCGTGGGGCTCGGTGCGCTGATGGCGGCCGCGGCGATCGGTCTCGCGATCGTCCTGGACCGGGCGAGCGTACGCGCCACGCACGACTGGAGCGGCTGGCCCGGCATCGCGTTGCCGCTCGTGCTCGGCCTGGTGTGCGCCGCGCTCGCCGAAGAGCTGCTGTTCCGCGGCTATCCGTTGCGGCGCTTGACCGACGCCGTGGGCGCGGCACCCGCGATGGCGGTGCTCGCGGTGCTGTTCGGCCTGGCGCACGCCAAGAATCCCAGCGCCACCGTGTTCTCGACCATCAACGTGGCGCTCGCGGCGGTGTGGCTGTCGGTCGCGTTCTTCTCGAGCGGCGGCATGGCGCTCGCGTGGGGACTGCACTTCGGCTGGAACGCCGGGCTGGCCCTGTTGTTCGACGCGCCCGTGTCGGGCCTGACGTTCGCCGTGCCGGGGATGGAGTACACGCCCGGCGGGCACGCGTGGGTGGACGGCGGGGCATTCGGTCCGGAAGGCGGGCTCGTCACGACCATCGTCATGATCGCGGGCACGTTCGCCATCATCGGCGCGCGATGGAAGCAGCCGCGCGCGTGGCTCGCCGCGTGAGTCGGGTCGCGGTGGTGGGTGCGGGCACGCTGGGCAACGGCATCGCGCACGTCTTCGCGCAGGCCGGCTGGGACACGGCGCTGGTGGACGTGTCGCGCGAAGCGCTCGACCGCGCGATGAAAACCATCAGCGCGAATCTCGATCGCCAGGTAAAGAAAGGGACTGTCAGCGCGGAGCAGAAGGCTCAGACGCTGGGCCGGATCAAGGCCGGCACGTCGCTCGACGGCGCCGCGCAGGCGGACTTCGTGGTGGAAGCCGCCACCGAGAATCCCGCCGTCAAGTACAAGATCTTCCGCGAGCTGGATACCGCGACGCCCGCCGGCGCCATTCTCGCAAGCAACACCTCGGCCATCCCGATCACCACGATCGCGGCGCAGACCAAGCGTGCCGCGCAGGTGATCGGCATGCACTTCATGAATCCCGTGCCCGTGATGCAATTGGTCGAGGTGATTCGCGGGCTCGAGACGTCGGATGCGACCGTGAAGAAGGTCGTGGAGGTTGCGACGGCGCTGGGGAAGACGCCGGTGGTCGTGAACGACTCGCCCGGATTCGTTTCCAATCGCGTGCTGATGCCGATGGTGAACGAGGCGGTCTATTGCGTGATGGAAGGCGTCGCGACGCCGGAGGCGGTGGACACGGTCATGAAGCTCGGCATGAATCACCCGGTGGGACCGCTGGCGCTCGCGGACCTGATCGGGCTCGACATTTGTCTCGCGACCATGGAAGTGTTGCACCACGACCTGGGCGACGACAAATACCGGCCCTGCCCGCTGCTCCGAAAGATGGTGGCGGCGGGACGGCTCGGGAAAAAGAGCGGACGGGGGTTCTACGACTACCGCGGTTGAAGCGGGCCTCGCCGACCTGCGGCGCCAGGTGGTGGAGCTGGCGCGCGATTTCGCGCGCACGCGCCTCGAGCCGCAGGCCGCCGAATGGGACCGCACCAAGCACTTCCCGCGCGACGTGATCGCCGAGCTGGGGAAGCTCGGCTTCCTCGGCATGACGGTGCCCGAGGAATGGGACGGCATGGGGCTCGACAGCGTCACCTACCTGATGGCGCTCGAGGAAATCGCGGCGGGGGATGCCAGCGTCGCCACCTCGATGAGCATCCAGAACGCGATCCCGGCGACCATGCTCGTGAAACACGGCACGCCGGCGCAGCGCGAGCGCTGGCTCAAGCCGCTGGCGCGGGGCGAGACCCTCGTGGGCTTCGCGCTGTCGGAGCCCGATTCGGGCTCGGACCCCGCGTCGATGCGCGCGCAGGCCGTGCGGACGGACGATGGCTGGGTGCTGAACGGGTTGAAGGCGTGGGCGACCAACGGCGGCACCGCGGACCTGATGATGGTGATGGTGCGGAGCGATGCGCCCGACGCGCGCCGCGGCGCTAAGGGCATCTCCACGTTCATCGTGCCCACCAACACGCCGGGCTACCGGGCGGGGAAGCCCGAGGATAAGATGGGCCTCCGCGCGTCCAACACGGCGACGGTGGCGCTCGAAGAGCTGCGCCTGCCGGCCGACGCGCTGCTGGGCGACGAAGGCATGGGCTTCGTCTATTCGATGGAAGGGCTCGACGCCGGCCGCCTGGGGATCGCGGCGCAGGCGGTGGGCATCGCGCGACGGGCGCTCGAGCATTCGCTCGTCTATTGCGCCGAGCGGCAGCAGTTCGGGAAGCCGATTGCCGAATTCGAGGCGGTGCGATTCAAGTTGGCCGACATGGCGGCGCGCATCGAAGCGGCGCGCGCGCTGGCGCACGAAGCGGCGGCGCGCAAGGATCGTGGCGACGACGCCACGAAGTTCGCTGCGATGGCCAAGCTCACGGCGTCGGAGACCGCGATGTGGGTCACCACGCAAGCCGTGCAATTGTTCGGCGGGTACGGATACATGCGGGACTTTCCCGTCGAGAAACTCTTCCGCGACGCCAAGGTCACCGAGATCTATGAAGGCACCAGTGAAGTCCAACGCCTCGTCATCGCGCGCGAACTCTATCGCCAGCGCTAGGCCGGCGCCGCGCGCCAACGAGCGCGACGACGGCCTGTTCGCCCAGCTCGCCGAGCACCATCACGAGCAGGTGAGCCTGTACGCCGATCCGGCGGCGGGCTACCGCGGCATCATCGCCATCCACAACACGCAGCTCGGCCCGGCGCTCGGTGGCACGCGGGTGTGGAACTACGAGAGCGACGAAGCGGCGCTGACCGACGCGCTGCGTCTGGCGCGCGGCATGACGTACAAGGCCGCGGTGGCGGGGCTCAACTTGGGCGGCGGCAAGAGCGTCATCATCGGCGACAACAAGCTCAAGGACCGCGAGCCGCTGTTCCGCGCCCACGGCCGCCACGTCGAGTCGTTGGGCGGGCGTTACATCACGGCCGAAGACGTCGGCACCAGCACCGCCGACATGGAGTTCATTCGGGCCGAGACGTCGCACGTCACGGGGCTGATGGGCAAGTCGGGCGATCCGTCACCCGTCACGGCGTTCGGCGTGTACCGCGGCATCAAGGCCTGCGCCAAGCACCACTACGGCTCGGATTCGCTCGCGGGCAAGACCGTGGCCATCCAGGGCGGCGGCAACGTCGGCTACCACCTCGCCGAGCTCCTCTATAATGAAGGGGCCAAGCTGATCGTGACCGACATCGACGCCGGCCGCGTGCAGCGCCTGGTGCAGGAGTTCAAGGCGACGGCCGTGGCACCGGACGCGATCTACGGCCAGCAGGCCGATATCTTCGCTCCCTGCGCGCTCGGCGCCATCATCAACGACGAGACCATCCCGCAGCTCAAGGTCGAGATCGTGGCGGGCGGGGCGAACAACGTGCTCGCCGAGGAGCGTCACGGCGACGAGCTGGAGGCCAAGGGCATTCTGTACGCGCCGGACTACGTGATCAACGGCGGCGGGCTGATCAACGTCAACGCCGAGCTGCACGGCTGGTCGCTGGAGCGGGCGCACAACAAGGCCGGCGAGATCTACGACACCATCCTGCGCGTGTTCGACATCGCGCGCGAGCATCGCATCCCCAGCTACCTGGCGGCCGACCGTCTGGCCGAGCAGCGCATCGCCACCGTGAGCCGCGTGAGGCAGAACTTTGTCTGAGCAGATCTACGTCGGCGCCGATCACGCGGGCTTCGAGCTGAAGCAGAAGCTGGTGGGCGCGCTGAAGCAGCTCGGCTACGACCCGGTGGACGTCGGGCCCAAACAGCTCGACCCGCAGGACGACTACCCCGATTACGCGAAGCCCGTGGCCGAGGCCGTGAGCGACGGCAAGGTCGCACGCGGCGTGCTGACCTGCGGCACGGGATTGGGAATGAGCTACGCGGCGAATCGCTTCCCGCACGTGCGCGCCGCGGTGGCTTGGAGTCCCGAGGTCGCGGAGCTGTCGCGCAAGCACAACGACGCCAACATCCTCGTCCTGCCGTCGCGCTTCGTGAGCGACGACGAAGGCCTCGCGATCCTCAAGAAGTTTCTCGACACGCCGTTCGAGGGCGGCCGGCACCTGCGCCGGGTGGAGAAAATCGATGACTGACCGCCTGGCGCCGCTGGCGAAGATCGATCCCGTCATCGCCGCGTTGATCAAGCGCGAGACCGAGCGGCAGGAGCACGGGCTCGAGCTGATCGCGAGCGAGAACTTCGTGTCGATCGCGGTGCTCGAGGCGATGGGCAGCCCGCTCACCAACAAGTACGCCGAGGGCCTGCCCAAGAAGCGCTACTACGGCGGCTGCGAGGTGGTGGACGAGGTCGAGCAGCTGGCGATCGATCGCGCGAAACAGTTATTCGGTGCAGAGCACGCCAACGTGCAGCCGCACGCCGGCGCGCAGGCCAACATGGCGGCGTACTTCGCGTTCATGAAGCCGGGCGACACGCTGATGGGCCTGGCGCTGCCGCACGGCGGCCATCTCACCCACGGCGCCAGCGTGAATTTCTCAGGCGCCTGGTTCCGGGCGGTGCAGTACGGTGTGCGCGAGGACAACGGCCGGATGGATTACGACCAGATCCGCGCCCAGGCCAAGGCCGAGCGGCCGAAGGTCCTGGTGGCGGGCGGCAGCGCGTACGCGCGCGTGATCGACTTCGCCGCGATGCGCGCCATCGCGGACGAAGTGGGCGCCGTCCTGGTCGTCGACATGGCGCACTTCGCGGGGCTCGTGGCGGGCGGTGTGTATCCCTCGCCTGTGCCGCACGCGCAATTCGTCACCACCACCACGCACAAAACGCTGCGCGGCCCGCGCGGCGGCCTGGTGCTGTGCACGGCGGAGTACGCCAAAGCGCTCGACAAGCAGGTATTCCCGGGCCTGCAGGGTGGGCCGCTCGAGCACGTGATCGCGGCCAAAGCGGTGGCGTTGCACGAAGCGATGCAGCCGGAGTTCAAAGTCTACGCGGCGCAGGTGATCAAGAACGCGCAGACGCTCGCCGGGGCGCTGGTGTCG
>DATLWA010000089.1:0-4447 GCA_035576905.1 Gemmatimonadales bacterium | reverse complement strand
TAGGCTTCGAAGAAGGTCATCTTCTCGGTGAGGTCCGCGTCCTTGAGTTTGCCACCGGTGACTGCGCCCTCGATGCGCGGAAACGCGTTGCGATAGCCGCGGCCCGCGAGGAATTTCACCGCCGCGATCCGCACGTCGCGCTCGCCATCCTCCACCGCCTTCTCCAGCAGTCGCATCGCGCTGGGGCTCGCGATCGCCGTGAGCGCTTCCACGATCGCCAGCTTCAGCTGGCGGTCGCCGCGCTCCAGCAGCTGGCCCATGCCCTCCGGCGCCCCCGGCAGCTTGAGCCGCCCCGCGAGGCGGACCATCTCGAGCTGTGCAGCGGAGTCGTCGATCGCCAGCGCTTTGAGCACCTCGCTGGCGTTGGATTGCGCCAGCCGCTCGGCGGCCGTCTGCACCAGCTGCCGCACGCGCTCGTTGGCGAGTTTGGGAATCCAGCCCATCAACGTCGCCAGCGCTTCCGGCTTGAGCTCCTGGAACAGCTCGCTGAGCTCCTCCTCGGTGGGGTTCACCGTGGCTTCGTCGAGCGACTGCAGCAGCTGCGACAGCGCCTCCGCCTGCGACAGCCGCGTCGGCAGCGTCTCGAGCGCGGTGCGATGCTCGGGAATCAGCTCGCGGGCGCGCTCCAGAATCACGCGCGTCTCGCGCAGAATGAACGCCACCGAGCGGAAGTCGCCCGCGCCCAGCAGATACGGGATGAAGTTTTCGACGATCGAGATCAGCTCGGCGCGCACCGTGCCGTAGGTCTGCAGCTCGAGCAGATCGAACAGCATCGACAGGACGTTGCGGCGCAGGTCCTGCGAATACTCGCGCTCGATTTCCTTGTGGAGGAACTCGACCTCCTTGTCGTCCAGGAAATAGAGCGTCGTGTCGAAATCGTCGATCGAGACGAGGCCTTCGCGCTTGGGCGGCGCTTCCTCCTGCACCTTCTGGCGCAGGTCCATGGCCGAGGACGAGGACGGCGGGATCTCGTCGCCCGCTTCGATCGGCACCGCGTTGTCGGTGGCGAGCTCGCGGAAGGTGTAGGAGATGCACTGGAAATCCTGCTCCCACAGCAGCGTCAACAGATCGTCGGCCGCGTCGGACTGCAGCGTGCGCGCTTTGTGCATCACGGCCAGGAAGCGCACGATCTCCTCGTCCTCGACGCCGCGCTTGAGCGTGATCGAGCGCACGCCGTCCTTGTGCAGCGTCCAGGCGATGCTCTCGTTCTTCTGATCGTTGGAGTAGACCGTTTGATCGTCCCAGCGCAGCTCGGTCTCGCGGACGTCGAAATCGATCTCGTCGGTCGCCTGCCATATTTGCCGGAACGCGCCGCGGATGTTCTCGACGGCGCGTTGGTACACCGGGTTGTTGGGCAGGTACAGCTGGGTCGCACGCATCCCCTTGGAGACGAGCTGCATCAGCTCCTCCACCTGGGATGTCTGCAGCGCCAGCTCGGGTACGGACGCGTTGCTCAGGCCGACGCTCCACTCAGTTCGGCGACCATGGCGACGTCCTTGTCGCCCCGGCCGCTCAGGTTGATGAGGATCCCATCGCCCGACCGCCACCGGTCGCGGTGCTCGCGGACCCAGGCGACGGCGTGCGCGCTCTCCAGCGCCGGGAGAATGCCCTCCAGGCGCGACAACGCCGCGAACGCGTCGAGGGCGTCGCGGTCCGAAACCGCCTCATACAATACCCGCCCGCTATCCTTGAGGTAAGCGTGCTCGGGCCCCACCCCGGGATAATCCAGCCCCGCCGAAACCGAATGGGCCGGTTGCACTTGGCCGTCCGCGTCCTGGAGCAAGTAGCTGAAGCTGCCGTGAAACACCCCCGGCCGGCCGGCGCCCAGCGACGCGGCATGCCGCCCGCTGGCCACGCCCTCCCCCGCCGCCTCCACGCCCACCAGCTCCACGTCCCGATCCTGTAGAAACGCGGTGAAGATGCCGATGGCGTTCGAGCCGCCGCCCACGCACGCCACCACTGTGCGCGGCAGCGCGCCGTAGCGTTCCAGCACCTGCGCCCGCGCCTCGCGGCCGATGATCGCCTGAAAGTCGCGCACGATACGGGGAAACGGATCGGGCCCCACCACGGAGCCGATGATGTAATGCGTCGTGATGACGTTGCTGACCCAGTCGCGCAACGCCTCGTTGGTCGCGTCCTTGAGCGTGCGGGTTCCCGCCGTCACCGGCACCACGCGCGCGCCCATCAGCTCCATGCGGTAGACGTTGAGCCGCTGGCGCCGCATGTCCTCTTCGCCCATGTAGATCACGCACTCGAGGCCGAAGCGCGCGCACACCGTCGCCGTGGCGACGCCGTGCTGCCCCGCGCCGGTCTCCGCGATGATCCGCCGCTTGCCCATGCGCCGCGCGAGCAGGGCCTGGCCCAGGGTGTTGTTGATCTTGTGCGCGCCGGTGTGGTTCAAGTCCTCGCGCTTGAGCAGCACGCGCACGCCCGCGCCCAGCTCGGCCGCGAGCCGCGGCGCGTCCGACAGCGGCGTGGGGCGGCCCACGTAGTCGCGCAACAGGCCGTCGAGCTCGGTCCAGAACGCCGCGTCCGCCCGCGCCGCTTCGTAGGTGCGCGCCAGCTCTTCGAGCGCGCCCATGAGCGTTTCCGGGACATAGCGCCCGCCGTATGGCCCGAAGCGTCCGGCTACCGGCTGCGACGTCACGTGCGCCTCTTTCGCTTGATGCCCACCAGTCCCCGCACCGCTTGCTCCGGATCGGGCACGCGCGCCACGGCCGTGCCGACCAGCACCAGATCGGCGCCGGCCCGCGCCAGACGCTCGACGTCGGCGCGCGTTTCGATGCCGCTCTCCGCCACGGCGGCCACGCCCGGCGGGACGCGCGCGAGCAGCCGCTCTGCGGTCCCCAGGTCCACGGCGAACGTATCGAGGTCGCGACTGTTGATGCCCACCGCGGACGGGTCCACCGCCAGCGCGCGGTCCAGCTCCTTCTCATCGTGGGCCTCGACCAGCGTGCCCAGCCCGAGGCCGCGGGCCGACTGCGCCAGCGCCGCGAGGTCGGCGTCATCCAGCGCGCGCACGATCAGGAGCACCGCGCTCGCGCCCGCGGCCCGCGCCTCGAGCAGCTGAAGCTCGTCGAGGATGAAGTCCTTGCGCAACACCGGCACCGTCACCGCGCGCGCCACCGCCTCCAGATCGGCGAGCGAGCCCCCGAAGTGCGGCTCGTCGGTGAGCACCGAGACGGCCACGGCTCCGCCCGCGACGTAGGCGCGCGCGGTCGCTACCGGGTCGAGCGCCTCGCGGATCGCGCCGGCCGAGGGCGAGCGCCGCTTCACTTCCGCGATCACCGCGACGGCGCCGCCTCCCAATGCCGGCCCGAAGGCCCGTGGCGTGGGCGCTTTCGCGGCACGGCGCTCGAGGTCCCGGATAGCGGGGCGCAGCGCCTCCAGGCGCTGTCTGGTGGCCGCGAGAATCGTCGGGAGCGTGGGTGCAGGCATGCTTGCGTTCGGGACGCTTTCGGGTAGATTAGGGTTCGGGGTATTTTCGGGAGACCAAATGCCGCTCACGCGCCGTCAACACGAGATTCTCGAGTACATCGGGGGCTACATCGCCGACAACGGCTATGCCCCCAGTTTCGAGGAGATCGCCCGCAAGTTCGGTTTCCAGTCGCTCGCCACCGTGCACGAACACCTCACCAACCTCGAGCGCAAAGGCTACATCCACCGCAATCATAACGAGAGCCGCGGGATCGAGATCGCCGCGCCCAAGGGGCAATCGGGGGCCAGCGAGCTGCCGCTGCTGGGCTACGTGGCGGCGGGCGATCCCATCGAAGCCCTCACCGGCGGCGACACCATCGCTGTGCCCGACGACCTGTTGCCGCGGCGCGGCCGCAGTTACGTGCTGAAAGTGCGCGGCCAGTCGATGATCGACGAGCAGATCAAGGACGGCGACTACGTCGTCGTGCACGAGCGCAATACCGCGGACAACGGCCAGATGGTCATCGCGCAGGTGTCGGGCGCCGGGGCCACGGTCAAGCGTTACTATCGCGAGCCGGGCGGCTGGATCCGGCTGCAGCCCGCCAACACCACGATGTCCCCGCTGCGTGTCAACGAGCGCGACGTGATCGTCCAGGGCACCGTGGTGGGCGTCATTCGGAAGTACTGACCCGCCGCAGCGCCGCCAGCCGCTCGCGCGCGGTCCCGGCCGCGAGCGTCTCGCGCGCCAGGGCCACTCCTTCCTTATAGGTGCGCGCCAGGCCCGCTACGTAAAGAGCGGCCCCGGCATTGAGCGTCACCGCGGCGGCGCCCGCCGCATCGCCCTTGCCGTCCGCCAGCAGGCGCTCCACGCGCTGCGCGTTCTCGGCCGGCTCCCCGCCCCGCAGCACCCCGAGATCCGGAACTTCCAAGCCCAGCGCCGCGGGATCGAGCTCCCACGACTCCACCCGGCCGTCGCGCACCTCCCACACGTCGGTAATCCCGCGCGGCGAGATCTCGTCGAGCCCCGCCC
>DATLWA010000088.1:0-13622 GCA_035576905.1 Gemmatimonadales bacterium | reverse complement strand
CAGCACGCGCGCCGTTTCTGGGTGTGCGGTTCCGCCGCGACACGAAGAAGTCGGGATCGATCGGCCTGCAGATCGACTACGCGCCGTTCAAGATCACCGGCGGCTGCTCGAGCGACTGCCAGCCGACGGCGATTCTCTTCGCGCCGGGCTATGAAGCGTCGGCGCATCCGTCGTGGGGCCGCTTCTACGGCGTGATCGGCGCGCTGCTCGCGGGCTTCTACACACAAGGACCGGATCGCGGTGTCGCCCAGGGCGCCCACGGCGGCCTCGGCGCCGACATCAATTCGGGCAAGCTCGTGTGGAACGTCAACGCGCGCGTGCTGTGGCTGCAGCGCAGCTCGGGCGAGAACGTGTTCGGCGTCCAGGCGGGCGTGAGCGTGATGCCGAAACCCTGAAGAACTCTTCACGGAGTTTTTCAGCTTTTGGTTTTGAATCCCGACAGATCGCCGCTCATATTGCGCCCATGCGAGTGACCACCTGGGCGGAATACGGATTGATCGTGTCGGTGGGCCTGGCCCGCCGCGTCGGGCAGGGACCCATTGCCGCGCGGGAGATCGCCGAGCAGGAACGGCTGCCCGCGGACTACGTGGAGCAGATTCTCCTGCGACTGCGCCGCGCGGGATTGGTGCGGTCGGTGCGGGGCGTGAAGGGGGGCTACCTGCTGGCCCGCGACGCCGTCGCCATCACCGCCAAGGACGTGATCCAGGCGTGTGAAGGCGCGACGTTCGAGGTCAATTGCGACGTCCGCCCGGTGGATGGACGCTGCGCGCCCGACCGCCCCTGCAGCGTGCGGCCGTTGTGGCGCCTGCTGGCGCGGCGCATCGACGAAGTCCTCGAGAGCGTGAACGTCGCCGATCTCCTGGAGGATGAACCTGCCCTCGAGCCCATCGGGCCCGCCGCCATAAGCGTTTGACGCCGCCGGGACCCGGCCATTCCGGCCGGGGTTAGTATTCAGCTGTGACCACCACCACTCATCGGGCGGCCGCCGCCGGGCTCTCGCACGAGGAGATCCTGCGCTATTCGCGCCATCTTCTCCTGCCGGAGGTGGGCGTCGCGGGACAGGAGAAGCTCAAGGCGGCGCGCGTCCTGCTCGTGGGGGTTGGCGGCCTCGGCTCGCCGGCAGCGCTATACCTCGCCGCCGCGGGCGTCGGCACGCTCGGCCTGGTGGACTCCGACGCGCTCGACGTCACCAACCTGCAGCGCCAGGTGCTGCACGGCACCTCTGGCGTGGGCCGATCCAAGCTCGACTCGGCGCGCGCGCGCCTTGCAGATTTGAACCCGCACGTGCAGGTCGAGCCGTTCGCCACGCGGCTCACGTCGGCCAACGCGTTCGACATCCTGCGTGACTTCGACGTGATCGTCGATGGCAGCGACAACTTTCCCACCCGCTACCTCGTCAACGACGCCTGCGTCCTGCTCGGCAAACCCAACGTGTACGGGTCGATCTTCCGCTTCGACGGCTACGCGTCGGTGTTCGACGCGCGCACCGGCCCGTGCTATCGCTGCCTCTATGCCGACCCGCCGCCGCCGGGATTGGTGCCGTCGTGCGCCGAGGGCGGCGTGCTGGGCGTCCTGCCGGGCATCATCGGATCGATTCAGGCGCTGGAGGCGATCAAGCTGGTGCTGGGCGCCGGGCAGTCGCTCGTCGGGCGGTTGCTCACGTTCGACGCGCTGAAGCTGCGGTTCCGGGAAGTCACGGTCGAGAAGGACCCGGCCTGCCCGATCTGCGGCACGCATCCGACCGTGACGGAGTTGATCGACTACGAGGCGTTCTGCGGATACGGCGTCGTGGGAGCGGGGAGCGGGGAACGGGAAATCGAGGTCATGACCCTGCGCGCGGAACGCGAGCGCAATCCGGCGCTTGTCCTGCTCGATGTGCGCGAGCCGTTCGAGCACGACATCGCCGCGCTGCCTGGCTCCCGTCTCATTCCGCTGGGCGAGCTGCCTGGGCGGTTGCGCGAGCTGGACGGACACGCGGCAATCGTCGCCTACTGTCACCATGGCCTGCGCTCGGCGCGGGCACGCGACATCCTGCTCGCCGCGGGCTTTGGGAACGTCCGGAGTCTTGCGGGAGGGATCGACGCCTGGGCCGTGAAGGTGGACCCGACACTTCCGAGGTACTAACCGCCGTCTTCCAGTGCCGAAGGGGGGACTCGAACCCCCACGGGCTTGCGCCCACTGGCTCCTGAAGCCAGCGCGTCTACCAGTTCCACCACTTCGGCAGATTTATGGAACGGCGAATCTACACAGCGGTATAACTTCAAGTCAACTCTTGGCTTGACCGCTCTCGACGCTGTCCCTATCTTCGCGTGACACCTTGGACAAGGTCTCCATCGCCCGCAACCCGCGTGCGCGGCACGACTACCACCTCCTGGAAACGTGGGAGGCGGGCCTCGTCCTTAAGGGCACCGAGGTCAAATCGTTGCGGGACGGCCGGGCGAGTCTGGGTGAAGCGTACGCGCATGTGCGCAACGGCGAGTTGTGGCTGGAAGGCCTCAGCATCTCACCGTATGCGCCCGGCAGTTACAACAATCCGCCGCCCGCGCGCTCCCGCAAACTCCTGCTCCACAAGCGCGAAATCCGCAAACTGATCGGCGGCACGACCACCAAGGGCCTCACCCTGGTGCCGCTCGAGCTCTACTTCAAGGACGGTCGCGCCAAAGTGGCGATCGCGCTGGCGCGCGCCAAGAAAGAGCACGACAAGCGCGCGGCGATTCGCGAGCGGGAGGCCGAGCGCGAGCTGGCCCGCACCATCCGGGACCGGCGGCGATGAGACCCGTCATCGCGCTGCTGCTCACGCTGCCCGTGACCGGCTTCCGGTCCCCCGACTCCGTGGTCGTGGTGACGTCGCGCGGGGCGACCGTGGTCCCGGTCTCCGTCGAACGCGGCGCGCCGGCCGTCGCGGCAACGCTGCTGGTGGAGCCCCTCGGCCTGACGGTGACGGTGACTGGTGCGTCCGCCACGGTGATCCTGGGCGGCACGACCTTCGTCTTCCAGCTGGGTGCGCCGTTCGCTCGCGCGGGACAGGCGGTGTGCTCCCTGGGCGGGGCGCCGTACGTCGCGCGCGATACGCTGTTCCTGCCCCTGCCGTGGCTCGCCGACTGCCTGCCGCGCACGCTGGCGCCGCGCTATCGCTGGGAAGCGGCGACGGGACGGCTGGTCGTTTCGGCGGCGCCGGCCGTCGCGATCTTGCGGCCGCCCAATCCGGTGACGGGGCTGCGCCTGCGGCACACGGTGGTGGTGGATCCGGGGCACGGCGGGCCTGATCCCGGCAACCCCGGCGCGTACTTCCCGGACCGGCTCACGGAAAAGGACATCACGCTCGCGATCGGGCGGCTGCTGCGCGCCGAGCTGATCCGTCGCGGCATCGACGTGGTGATGACGCGCAGCACGGATACGCTGATCGATCTGGGCGACCGCGGCGGCTACTGCTCGAACGACTGCGACTTGTTCGTCAGCGTGCACGTCAACTCGATGCCGCCGGGCCGCCGGCAATCGCGCGCCTCGGGCGTGGAGACGTACTTCTTGTCCGACGCCAAGACCGAAGACGCGCAGCGCGTGGCGCAGTTCGAAAACAGCGCCATCCGGTTCGATACGCGGCCCGACAGCGGCCTGAAGGCGCCGGACTACATCATGCGCGACCTCGCCATGAACGAGTACGTGCGCCAGTCGGCGCGACTGGCCGAGCTGGTGCAGGCGAAGGTGACCGCGATTCACCCCGGCGGCGATCGCGGCGTGCAGCAGGCCGACTTCGCGGTCCTCCGCACGGCGCGCCGGCCGGCCGTGCTGGTGGAGACCGGATTCGCCACCAATCGCGACGACGGCGCCTTCCTGGCGTCGAGCGTCGGGCAGCACAAGATCGCGACGGCGATCGCCGACGGCGTCGTCGCCTACCTGCTCGACTTCGAGCGCAAACTCGCGGTGCAGGGAGCGGGGCAATGAGGTCCTGGCGCGCGCTGTGCGCGCTGGCGGCCGCGTTACCGGGCACGGCGTGCGTCTACTACAACGCGATGTGGAGCGCCGAGCACTTCGCGCACCAGGCGCGATCGCTCGAAGCGCACGACCGCACGGCTGAAGCCAGCGGCTACTGGAGCGAAGCGGAGGTGAAAGCGGAGTCGGTCGTGGCCCGCCACCCGAAGAGCGGTTGGGTGGACGACGCGCTCACGCTCGAGGGCGAGGCGTTCGTGCGCGTCGGCAACTGCGGCGGCGCCGCCCTGCCGCTCGGCCGGGTGCTCGCGCGCTCGCCGGATTCGACGCTGCGGGAGCGGGCGACGCTCCTCAGCGCGGAATGCGGGCTCGCAACGGGGAATCCCGTCGCCGCCGCCACGCAACTGGAGCCGCTCATCAACTCGCGCGATGCCGGCCGCCGTTCCCGCGCGGCGTACTTGATGGGACAGGCGGCGCTGAGCCGGGGCGACCCTTCCGGCGCCGCCGCCTGGCTTGCCCGCTCGCGCGAGCCCGACGCCCAACGCGCGCGCGTCCGGGCCCTCCTGGCGGCCAATCGTGTCGATGAAGCCGAGCGGCTGCTCGACACTCTCGCGACCGGCAAGGTCCGTGCGGACCAGTGGCAAGCTCTCCTCGATACGGTCGCCGCGCGGGCCGGCAATGCGGCGGCGTCGCGCGCGCTGGCGCGCTTGCTCGCCCATGTGCGGCTGGGCGAAGGCGCGCGCGGCCGCTTGCTGCTCGCCGACGGCACGCGCTGGTTCGCCGTGGGCGAGCTCGATTCTGCGGCGGTGCGGTTCGCGGCCATCGCGGCGCTCGTCCCCGACTCGGTCGAGGGCGCGCGGGCCCGGGTGCTGCTCCTGCGCGTGCGCGGCGCCCGGGCGGATTCGCTGGGCGACCTCGTGGGCATTCGCGACGATCTCTCCCGGCTGAAGCAAACCTCTGTGGTCATTCTGGCGTCGAGCGAATTGCGCGCCCTCGAAGACGTCCTGCGGGCCGTGCTGGTCGAGCGCGACTCCGAGGCCACCGAGTTCCGCGCCGCGGAATACGCCCGCGACTCACTGCGCGCCCCGCGCCTGGCCGGACGCCTGTTCGTGGAGTTCGCGCGGCGGCACGACGCCTCGTTATTCGCGCCCAAAGCCCTGGTGGCCGCGCTGCCGTATTCCGGCGAGGGCCGCGACTCGATTCTGGGCGCCCTCGACTCGACCTACGGCGCCTCGCCCTACACGCTGGCGCTGCGCGGCGAGCTGAGCCCCGCGTTCCAGGCGGCCGAGGACTCTCTCGCCAGCGCGCTGGGCCTGGCACCCGTGGACGCCGTCGCCGCCTGGACCAGCCGTATCGCGCTGCCGGAAGCGAGACCGCGCGGGCCCCAGCTCGATCCGCCGATTCTCACCGATCTCGACCAACCCCAAGCGAAGGCCCGTCCCAAGCCCGTGGTCCGCCCGCGCGAGCGACCGTGAGCGTCTCCTTTCTCGGCGTCGAGTTTCAGAATCCGGTGCTGCTCGCCTCGGGCACGGCGGGCTTCGGTCATGAGATCGCCGGCGTGGTGGACCTCGATGGCGTGGGCGGCATCGTGACCAAGGCGGTGACACCCGAGCCGCGACGCGGGGCTGCGGCGCCGCGTGTAGCCGAGTTTCGGGGCGGCATGCTGAACGCGGTGGGCCTCGCCAATCCGGGGCTCGATCAGGTGGCGGAGCACGAGCTGCCGTGGCTCGCCGCGAACCTCCGGTGGGCGCGGGTGCTCGTGAACGTCGCCGGCGCCACGGTGGACGATTACGTCCATGTGGTCGAGCGGCTCACGCCGCTCGCCGCCATCACGGCGTTCGAGATCAACGCGTCCTGTCCCAACACCGCCGCGGGCGGGCTCGAGTTCGGGGCCGAGCCGCATGCGCTGGCGGATCTGGTCTCGCGCTGCGGTCGCGTGGCGACCAAGCCGTTGGTCGTGAAACTGTCGCCCGCGCTGCCGGACATCGCGATGATGGCCTGCGTCGCCCGCGACTCCGGCGCCGCGGCCGTGAGCCTGGTGAATACGATGCCCGGTGGGCTCGCCGGCCGATTGGGCAACGGCTTCGGCGGCGTGAGCGGGCCGGCGCTCCTGCCCATCGGCGTACTCGCGACGCGACGCGTCGTCGAGCGCGTGCGGATGCCGGTGATCGGCGTGGGCGGGATCCGCACCGCGGCCGACGCGCGGGAGTATCTCGACGCGGGTGCGACCCTCGTGGCCATCGGGACCGCGGCGCTGGCCGATCCGCGCGTCCCCGGGCGCGTCGTGCGGGGCTTGGCGCGTGGCTGAGCTGATCGTCGCGTTCGACCTGCCGAGCGGCCGCGAAGCGCTGGCGCTCGCCGAGCGGCTGCCAGGGCTCGGGTGGGCCAAGATCGGCTCGATGTTGTACGGGCGTGAGGGTCCAGCGCTGGTGCGGGAATTCACGGCGCGCGGGCTCAAGGTGTTCCTCGACCTGAAGTGGCACGACATTCCCAGCGTCGTGGCGGGCGCGGTGGCGGGGGCGCGGGAGTCGGGCGTCGCGATGGCCACCGTGCATTGCCTCGGCGGCGCGACGATGCTCGCGGCCGCGGCTCAGGCCGCGGGGCCCGATCTCGCCGTCGTGGGGGTGACGGTCCTCACGTCGCACGAGCCGGCCGATTTCGAACAGATTCTGGGCCGCGGCGTGCCGGACCTGGGGTTCGAGGCCGAGCGCCTGGCCAAGATGGCGCTGCACGCGGGGCTCGCGGGCGTGGTCGCCTCGGGCCGGGAGGTGGCGATCCTGCGCGAGGCGCTGGGGCCCGGGCCGCGCATCGTGGTGCCGGGCATCCGGGCCGACGGCGACGCCCGTGGCGACCAATCACGAACGGTTGCGGCAGGTGATGCGGCACTACGTGGGGCGACCCACCTGGTGGTCGGCCGGCCGATCACCCAAGCCAAGGACCCCGCGGCGGTGTATGCTCGTCTGGTGGAGGCCCTGTGACCCGTCGGTTCGTCCTGTTGCTCGCCTGTCTCGCCGGCCCCGCGGCCGCCCAGCAGTCGCCGTTGGCCGCTGCGGCCGACCGCGTCCGCGCGGCGTGGCTGGACCACGATGCCCGGGGGGTGGTGGGCCAGAGCTCCAGCATCCTGTTGCAGCTGCCGGGCGCCGACCCGTCGTCGCCGGTGGGGCGGTCGCAGGCCGTGGAGTTGCTGCGCCGTTACCTCAGGTCGGTGGTGGAATGCAGCGTGGCGGTGCGGACGGTGCGGGAAGTGGAGGACGGGAAGGGGTTCGTGGAGCTGGAGCGGCGCTACCAGGTGGTGGGCACGAGCGACGAGCGGCGCGAAACCGTGTTCCTGGGGTTCCGGCGCGCGGGTGATTCCTGGGTGCTCGCGGAGTTGCGGACCGCGCCGTAATCTCGCCCCTTGCGGGCACTTACGACCCCGGCTATAGTTCTCGGCTCAGTCGGAATTTTTTCCCGGGAGCGGTCCGTTGAAGGTTCGTTCGAGCGTCAAGCCGATCTGCGAACACTGCAAGGTGATTAAGCGCCGCGGCGTCATTCGGGTGATCTGCAAGCGCAATCCCAAGCACAAACAGCGGCAGGGGTGAGCAATGGCACGTATCGCAGGCATTGATCTGCCCCGCGACAAGAAAATTCAGTACGCCCTGCCGTACATCTTCGGAATCGGTCCGAGCAACGCCAAGAAGATCCTGGCCGAGACCGGCGTGAGCCCCGACGCCCGCGTGCGCGATCTGCGCGACGCCGAGGTGGCGCGGTTGCGTCAGGTGATCGAGCGGGATTACAAGGTCGAGGGCGCGCTGCGCACCGAGACGGCGATGAACATCAAGCGCTTGATGGACATCGGCACGTATCGCGGCCAGCGGCATCGCAAAGGACTTCCCGTGCGCGGCCAGCGCACCCATACCAACGCGCGCACCAAGAAGGGGCCGCGGCGCGCCATCGCGGGCAAGAAGAAGCCCGCGCTGAAAAAGTAAATGGCAACGGCAAAAGCGGGCGCCAAGCGCGCCAAGAAGGTCGTGGAGGCGGAAGGCATCGCCCACATCACGGCCACGTTCAACAATACGCTCATCACGATCACGGACATGCAGGGGAACGCCATCACTTGGGGCTCCTCGGGCAAGGCCGGGTTCAAGGGCTCGAAGAAATCGACGCCGTTCGCGGCCACGGTGGCGGCGGAGCAGGCGGCGCGCGAAGCGCTGAACCTCGGCGTGAAGCGCGTGCACGTTCGCGTGCAGGGACCGGGCTCGGGCCGCGAGTCGGCGATCCAGGCGCTCGCCACGGCGGGCCTGCAGATCCGCTCGATCCGCGACGTGACGCCGATCCCGCACAACGGTTGCCGTCCTCCCAAAAAGCGGCGGGTCTGATCGATGGCACGCTATACCGGCCCCGCCTGCAGGCTCTGCCGCCGCGAGGGCACCAAGCTGTTCTTGAAGGGCACGCGCTGTCTCACGGAAAAGTGCGCCATCGAGCGCCGCGGGTACGCGCCGGGCCAGCACGGCCAGACGGCCGGCCGCCGGCGCAAGGCGTCGGAGTACTCCAAGCAGCTGCGTGAAAAACAGAAGGTGAAGCGGATTTACGGCCTGTCCGAGCGCCAGTTCCGCAACGTGTTCGAGCGCGTGCTGCGCGAGCCCGGGGTGACGGGCGAGGCGCTGCTGATCGCGCTCGAGTCGCGTCTCGACAACATGGTGTACCGGATGGGCTTCGCCGCGTCGCGGCGCGCCGCGCGGCAGCTCGTGCGGCACCGTCACATTCTCGTCAACGGCCGCCCGGTGGACGTTCCGTCCTTCCGCGTGCGCCCCGGCGACGAGGTCCGCGTGACCGATGCGAGCCGCGAGCTCGTGCCGGTGCGCGCGGCGTTGGAGCAGTTCGGGCGCACGCAGCCCGTGTCGTGGATCAGCGTGGATGCCGAGAAGGCCGTCGGCAAAATGACCGAACGGCCTACCCGCGATGCCATTCCGATCGCGGCCCAAGAACAATTGATCGTCGAGCTCTATTCCAAGTGATGACGACTCTCGATGTGAGCGGGTTGGTCCGGCCGCACCTGGTCGAAATGACCAAGCGCGAGGACAATCCCAATGCCGCCGAGTTCCGCCTCCAGCCGCTGGAGCGGGGTTACGGCTACACTCTCGGCAACGCGCTGCGGCGGATGCTGCTCTCTTCGCTGCGCGGCTCGGCCGTGTGGGCGTTCCGCCTCGACGGGGTGGTGCACGAGCACCAGACGATCCCCGGCGTGGTCGAGGACGTGCACCAGATCATTCAGCGCCTGAAACAGCTCACGCTGATTCTGGCCCCCGAAGTGGACGAGGCGGTGCTCCACATCCGCCACGACAAGGCCGGCCCGGTCTACGCCCGCGACATCGAGGCGCAGGGCGCGGTCACGGTCGTCAATCCCGACCAGCTGCTCTTCACGGTCCAGGACGCCAAGGACATCGGCGGCGAGCTGTACGTGAACAAGGGCCGCGGCTACGTCGAGGCCGAGCAGCATCCGGTCGATCGCACGCTGCCGGTGGACGTGGTGCGGATCGACTCGATCTACAATCCCGTGCGCCGCGCCAACTTCACCGTGGCGGAGACGCGCGTCGGCCAGCGCACCGACTACGACCGGCTGACGCTCACCGTCGAGACCAACGGCACGATTTCGCCCGAGGACGCGGTGGCCTACGCGGCGGCGCTGGCGCAGGAGCACTTCCGCTTCTTCGTGGATTTCGGCAAGGTGCCGATGGTGGCGGCCGAGTCGAGCGAAGACGGCGGCGGCACGCTCGCCGGCATGCGCGCCACGCTGGCGCGCTCGATCGACGACGTGGGCCTCTCGGTCCGCTCGGTCAATTCGCTCAAGAATTCCAACATCCTGACGCTCGGCGACCTGGTGCAGTACCGCGAGGACGACCTGCTCAAGGTGAAGAACGTGGGCGAGAAGGCGCTGGGCGAAATCGCCGAGCTGCTGCGTCGCGAAGGGCTGAACTTCGGGATGCGGTGGGAAGAGGTGAACGGCGAGATCCGCGTGCTGGACGAGGGTTCGGCGCCGGCCACGCCGTTCACGGCGGGCGAGGAAGTCTGAGATGCGGCACCGCGCCAAAGGCCGCCAGCTGTCGCGCACGTCGAGCCACAAGAAGGCGACGCTGAACAACATGGCGACGAGTCTGTTCAAGCACGACCGCATCGTGACCACCGAAGCGAAGGCCAAGGAGCTGCGGCCCTTCGCCGAGCGGCTGATCACGCTGGCGCGCCGCGGCGACCTGCACGCGCGCCGCCAGGTGGAGCGCCGTCTCAAGGACAAGGCGGTCACCCACAAGCTCTTCACCGAGCTGGGCAAGCGCTTCGCCGCGCGGCCCGGCGGCTACACGCGCATCATCAAGCTGGGGCACCGCGCGGGCGATGGTGCCGACACGGCCCGGATCGAATTGCTGGGTGAGTGAAGCGGCGGCGGGGCGTGAAACGATGAGGGGGACCCCGATGGGTCCCCCTTTTTCTTCAGGCCGCTTTGACGACCTTGTTCTTCGTCTTGAGGCAACGCGTACACACGCGGATGCGACGGGTGGTCCCGTCGATCACCGCGCGCACGCGCTGCAGGTTCGGGTACCAGCGGCGGGGCGTCTTATTGTTCGCGTGGCTGACGTTGTGCCCGGTGATCGGGCCCTTGCCACACAGTTCGCAAACTCGAGCCATGGCTCCAACAGTCCGGCGAAAACGTGAGCGCCAAACCTAAACACGAGTCCCGCGAGCGGCAACCCCGGAAGACCGCCCTGATCACGGGCGTCACCGGTCAGGACGGCTCCTACCTCGCCGAGCTGCTGCTGGACAAGGGGTACGAGGTCGTGGGCGTCGTGCGGCGCACCTCGCACGACTCCTACGAGCGCATCGGCCACCTGCTCGACCGCCTCCACGTGGTGGCCGCCGACCTGCTCGACCAGCACTCGCTCACGTCCGTGATCCGCGACGCCAAGCCGGCCGAGGTCTATAACCTCGCCGCGCAGAGCTTCGTGCCGACGTCGTGGACCCAGCCGGTGCTGACCGGCGAATTCACGGCGCTGGGCGTCACGCGGATTCTCGAAGCCGTGCGGCTGGCGCACCCCGAGGCGCGGTTCTATCAGGCCAGCTCGTCGGAGATGTTCGGCCGCGTGCAGGAGTCGCCGCAGAAGGAGACCACGCCCTTCTACCCGCGCAGCCCCTACGGCGTCGCCAAGGTCTACGGCCATTGGATCACGGTGAACTACCGCGAGTCCTATAGCCTGTTCGCGGTGAGCGGCATCCTGTTCAATCACGAGTCGCCGCGCCGCGGCCTCGAATTCGTGACGCGCAAGGTCACGCACGCGGTCGCGCGCATCGTGCGCGGCCAGGCCAAGGAGCTGCGGCTCGGCAACCTCGACGCCAAACGCGATTGGGGCTACGCCGGCGACTACGTGGACGCGATGTGGCGCATGCTGCAGCAGCCGACCCCGGAGGATTTCGTCATCGGCACCGGCACGGCGCACAGCGTGCGCGAGCTGTGCCAGGTGGCGTTCGCGCACGCCGGGCTCGATTGGCAGAAGTTCGTCACCGTCGATCCGGCGCTGGTGCGCCCCGCCGAGGTGGAGCACCTGCTGGCCGATCCGGCCAAGGCGCGCCGCGTGCTCGGGTGGCAGCCCGCCGTGAGCTTCGAGCAGCTCGTAAAGAAAATGGTGGACGCCGATCTGGAGCGCGTGAAGTGAGGGTGCTCGTCACCGGGGCCGACGGCTTCGTCGGGCGCTGGCTGCTGCGCCGGCTGCTGGCCGACGGGCGCGAAGTGTTCGCGGCAGTGCGGCCGGCCCAGGGACACGCCGCCGGCGACATTCTGTCGCCCGAAGAACAGTCCGCGGTGCGCTGGCTACCGCTCGAGCTCGAGGACATGGAGTCGGTCCGCAAGATCGTGGACCTGCCGTACGACGCCGTGGTGCACCTCGCCGCCGTGGCGTCGGGCTCGGAAGCGCTGCGCGATCCCGGGTACGCGTGGGAGATCAACGCGGCGGGCGCCGCCCGCTTGATCCACGTCCTGGTCGACGCGAAGCGAAACGGCCGGGCGGACCCCCTGGTGCTGGTCGCGTCGACGGGCGAAGTCTATGGCCGCGGGGTGGCGGGGACGCCGCGGAAGGAAACGGACCCGGTGGCGCCGTGCTCGCCGTACGCGTCGAGCAAGCTCGGCGAAGAAGTCGCCGCGCTGGAAGGGTGGCGGCGCGCCGCGGTGCGCGTGGTGATCGCGCGGGCGTTCGCCCATACGGGCCCGGGGCAGGACACGCGGTTCGTGATCCCGGCGTTCGCACAGCGCCTCAAGTTCGCCAAGCGCGCGCGGGCGCCCGTGGTCAAGGTCGGCAACCTGGAGCCGGTGCGGGAGTTCTCGCATGTCGAGGACGTGGTGGACGCGTACGCGCGGCTGCTCGTGAAGGGCGAGCCGGGAGAGGTGTACAACGTGGCATCGGGGGAGGGCGTGTCGCTCGAGGACGTCTTCTTCCGGATGGCGGGGCAGCTCGGCATGCGTCCCGTGATCGAAGCCGATCCGGACCTCATGCGACCCGCCGACATTCCTTATTTAGTGGGGGACAGCGCCAAGCTGCGGCACCAGACGGGCTGGGCGCCGCGCCACTCGCTCGACGACACGCTGCAACAGGTGCTCGATGCCCAAGCGGACTGACCTGCGGCGGATTCTCCTGCTCGGCTCCGGCCCGATCGTGATCGGGCAGGGCGCCGAGTTCGATTATTCGGGCACGCAGGCGGTCAAGGCGCTGCGGGAAGAGGGGTACGAGGTGATCCTCGTCAACTCCAATCCCGCGACGATCATGACGGATCCCGAGATCGCCGACCGCACCTACATCGAGCCCGTCACGCCGGAATGGGTGCGCAAGGTCATCGAGCGCGAGCGGCCCGATGCGCTGCTGCCGACGATGGGTGGCCAGACCGCCCTCAACGTGGCGATGGCGCTCTCGCAGGACGGCACGCTGGAGCGTTTCGGGGTCGAGCTCATCGGCGCCAATGCGCGCGCCATCAAGATGGCCGAGGACCGGGCCGAGTTCGCGGCAGCGATGCGGCGCATCGGGCTCGACACGCCCGCGGGCCGCACCGTCGCAACCGTGGAGGAAGCGCTCGCGGCCGCGGCGGAGACGGGTTACCCCGCCGTCCTGCGGCCGTCGTTCACACTGGGCGGCACGGGCGGCGGCATCGCCTACAACAAGGCCGAATTCGAGGAGATGGTGGAGCACGCGCTCGATCTCTCCCCCGTGCACACGACGCTGATCGAGCGCAGCGTGCTGGGCTGGAAGGAATTCGAGCTCGAGGTGATGCGCGACGGCCGCGACAACGTGGTGATCGTGTGCTCCATCGAGAATCTCGACCCGATGGGCGTGCACACGGGCGATTCGATCACGGTGGCGCCCGCGATGACGCTCACCGACCGCGAGTACCAGCGCATGCGCGACGCCGCGATCGCCATCATCCGCGAGATCGGCGTCGAAGCGGGCGGCTGCAACATCCAGTTCGCCGTCAATCCCGCCGACGGCGAGATGCTGGTGATCGAGATGAACCCGCGCGTGTCGCGCAGCTCGGCGCTCGCGTCCAAGGCGACGGGATTTCCCATTGCGCGCATCGGCACCAAGCTCGCCGTGGGCTACACGCTGGACGAGCTGCCCAACGACATCACCAAGACCACGCCGGCGTCGTTCGAGCCGGTGCTCGACTACGTCGTCGTCAAAGTG
>DATLWA010000087.1:0-5263 GCA_035576905.1 Gemmatimonadales bacterium | reverse complement strand
GCGGTCCCCATCCATGTCGCCTCAGGCCAGACGCTCGGCGCCCTAACGGCGCGCGTGAATCTCGCGACGGTCGACGCCATCTTGAAGAAGTACCAGCCCACGGTCGGCCGCAGCTACATTGCCACGGAAGACGGCCACCTCGTGAGCAGCTCGGCGGGATCGAGCCGCATCCTGTTGCAAGCCAGCCTCCCGACCAGCGCCGTGAAGCTGCTGGCGGCGCGCCCGGGCGCCACCGTGCAATTCGCCGATCCCGAAGGCGTTCAGGTCGCGGGCGTGCTCGCGCCGATGTCGCGCTTCCACTGGGTCGTGCTCGCCGACATGCCGCTGGCCGAGGCGTACCGCCAGGTCAACCGCCTGCGCAACGCCACCATTTTGGTGCTCGGCGCCCTGCTGCTGGGCGTCGGCTCGATCGCGTACATCCTCGGCCTGTTGATCGTGCGGCCCTTGAACCGCCTCAGCGCCGGCGCCGCCAAGGTCGCCGCGGGCGACTTGTCGGTCGACCTGCCGGTGGTCGGCGGCGGCGAAGTCACCTATCTCACCGAAGTGTTCAACGACATGGTAAAGCGGCTCCGCGAGGGACGCGAAGCCCTGGATGCCATCAACGAAACCCTGCGGGTGAAGAACGAGGAGCTGCAGCGCCTGTCGCTGACCGACGGCCTCACGGGCCTCGACAACCGGCGCCAGCTCATGCAGACGCTCGAGTCCGAAGCCGAGCGCTCACGCCGCCATGGGCACAGCTTCGCGGTCGTGATGTTGGATGTGGACCATTTCAAGAGCTACAACGACAGCCATGGCCACCTCGCCGGCGACGAAGTCCTCACGCGCGTGGGCGCGCTGCTGCGCGAGTGCACGCGCGGCGTGGACTGCTCGGCGCGTTACGGCGGCGAAGAGTTCGTGCTGGTGCTGCCGGAGACCGGCGTGGATCGGGCCGTCGAAGTGGCGGAGCGCATCCGCGCGCGCCTGGCCAAGGAAGGATTCGCCAACGGGCGCATCACGCTATCGGCCGGCGTGGCGCAGTTTCCGAAAGACGGGGAGACGCCGGAGTCGGTCCTCTCGAGCGCCGACGCGGCGTTGTACCGCGCCAAAGGTGAGGGCCGGGATCGCGTCGTGCTGGCGGATGGGCCGACTCAGGCCCGGCCCGCCGACGCGGCTTCCAAGCTCCGGAAGAAGTAGCCTAGCGCCGGTCCACGAGGCTGTGGAATACCCAGCCCGTGCGCCCGGTCGCATCGCTCACCCGCACCCACAAATCGGAATACGAGTAGGCGGTCACCGGCGCGCCAGCGTCGAGGGAGTAGACCACGCGCGCGCTCGAGGTGGGGCCTTCGCGCACGTTGGCTCGGCCGGTGGTTTTCAGGTCGAGCGGCAGCGCGAACAGAACCTCCCCGGGTCGCAGGTCCGCCTGTGCGCCGCCCACCAGCAGGCGGTCGCGCCCCGCGCCGGCGATCCCCTTGGCCTGGTTAGCGAGATAGAGCGCACCGCCGTAATTCTGCTTGTCGAATTCGACCTGGCCCAGCTGCAGCAGATTCGCCGCCTGTGCCACTTCCGGCGCCCCCTGGGCGCCCGTCGTGCCGCGCAACGTCTGCAGCGACACCTCGGCCTCCGCCATCGCCGAAGCCGCCTCGGCCCGGCTGGCGGTGGTCTGCAGCTTGGCGAGCGTGCGCACGATTTCCGCGCGCGCGTCGTCCAGCCGGGATTGCAACTGCTCGATCAGCGCGTCGCGCTCGAGCAGGCGCAGCTCCAGCCGGGCCACTTGCTGTTCGAGTTGGGGGTCCCGGACAGTCACGGTCTCCGCCGCCGTGCGGCGTGACGGCGGCGGTGCGGTGTTGGGCTTCCCGTGGTGGCAGGCCGCGCCGACGGCGCAAACTGCGACTAGCGGGACCAGCAGGCTATGGACGCGGACAGTCATTCGTGCCTGGTTCCGGTGCGACTGGTAGGCCCTAAAGGTCGCCCCGGCTCGCACCAGGCGCAACCAGCCGCTCGAATTCGTGCAGCCGTCCCACGTCCACCGCCAGCATGCCCTCGGGCCCGGGCGGCTGGAACACATCGGTGAAACGGGCGTGCCACACGATTTCGTGCGGCTTGTACGACGAGCGGGCGTGTACCCGCTGCGCAAAGGTCTCGTCCGTTCCCTGCAACAGCACCAGAAACTCGGCGTCCTCCGCCACGAGCTGCTCCTGAGTCACGTCCTTGAGTGGGCTCGTCTCGTCGATCGGGTGCACCACCGTCCAGGTCAGCGGGAAGAACACAACCGTGCGGCGCTCCAGCCCCAGCTCCAGGAACTCGCGCATGCGCCGGCCGCCGCGATCGCGCGTGCGGCTGTAGAGCAGCTTCGCGTCGAGCTCCACGAGCTCGTTCTTGTGCCGGTTGGCGATCCGAAACTCGAATGCCGTGATGCCGCGATACGGCGCGATCAGCGCCCAGCGGCTGAACAGGATGGCCGCGATGGGGCGCGAGAATCGCGCGAACAGCAGTCCCGTCACGATCGCCAGTCCCACGAGCCCCGAGACCGATTCGGTGGTCATCACGATATTGGCCGCCGTGCTCGCCGGCGCGATCTGGCCGTAGCCGATCGTGCCGATCGTCTCGACACTGAAGAAGAACGCCTGCAGCAGATGCGAGTCGCCGACCATCGGGCCCGTCAGGCCGCCGGGCCCGCAGAGCAGATACGCGCCGGCAAACACCAGGTTGGCCGCGAAGTAGGCCGCGACCACAAGCAGCAGGAAGCGGGGCCACGACAGCGTGAGCAGCGTGTGATACGCGCTCAGCGATTCGAAGAATCCCAGCCCGCGGCGGCGGACGTTGAACGTGCCGTCGCGGTTGAGCAGGCGCAGCCGGCTCTCGCGCGTGACGACCGCGCCAAACCCGAGATCCCTGCTGTCGTCGGCGCCGCCCGGCGCTGCTGGGGGCGGGACTGCCGTCACGGTTTGGCCGCGGGCGTGATGCGCAACATCACGGCGCCGTGGGCCGGAACCGTGGCGCTGAAGTGTCCCGTGAACGTGCCGAGATCGGCGTGCGCCCAGAGATCGCGCACGCGGGCGGGCCCGGCGAGCCGCCCCAGCCGCCACCACGACGCCCGGATCACCGTCTGCAGTCCCGTGCGGTTGAGCAGGACCACCGCGCGCGACCCGTCCTGCAGCGGCTTCATCCACACCTGCAGCTCCGGGGGCCGCGCCCACACGATCGTCCCCTGCACGCCCAGGGAGTCCTGATCCACGGCGAGCACTTCGCGATTCTCGAGGATGTCACGGGTGGCCGGCGACAGGGTGCGCACGTCGTTCCCCGCGATGAGCGGGGCGGCCATGAGCGCCCAGAGGCTGAAATGCGCGCGATACTCGTCGTCGGTCATGCCGCCGTTGCCCACCTCGAGCATGTCCGGGTCGTTCCAGGCGCCGGGCCCGGCGGCGGCCGCGTGCTGCGCCGAGATGTCGAGGTTGGACAGCATGCTGTTCCAGCCGTCCTCGATGTCGTCGGTGGTGCGCCACAGGTTGCCCGTCTTGGGCCCCCAGCTCCACGGCTCGTGCGAGCCCCACTCGCAAATACTGAACACGATCGGCCGGCCGGCCTTCGCCAAGGCGTCGCGAAACTTCGCGTACTGCACCGGCGCGTCGAGCCCCTCGGCGTAGCACCAGTCTTCCTTCACATAATCGACGCCCCACTCGGCGAACGTCCGCGCGTCCTGCTCCTCGTGACCGTACGTGCCGGGCCGCCCCTGGCAGGTTTTGCGCCCCGCGTCGGTGTAGATGCCGAACTTGAGGCCCCTGGCGTGGACGTAATCGGCGAGCGGTTTGATGCCGCCGGGAAAGCGCGCGCTGTCCGCGATCAGGCGACCCTGGGCGTCGCGCGCCACCTGCCAGCAATCGTCGATCACGACGTACTGGTAGCCGGCGTCGCGCATGCCGTTCGCGGCCATCGCGTCGGCCGTCTCTCTGATGAGCTGCGCGCTGACGTCGCAACCGAAGTGATTCCAGCTGTTCCAACCCATCGGCGGCGTGCGGGCGAGCCCGTTGTCGACCGGCCGCACTGCGCGCCCGCCGGCCAACGCGAGCGGCACCAGCAGGACCCAGCTCATGGAGCGAAGTGATGGCATATGAGAAATCCTCCCGGCGGGAAACTTACGCCGGGGCGGACGACGGGCCAGCGGTGCGACTTAGATCAGCTGTTTTCCAGGAGCCGCTGCGCGCGGATGCGCGCCAGCTGGCGTAGCCACGCCGCCACGGTTTCGTGGCGTGGATCGAAATCGGGAGCGGTGCGACGCGCCTCGAGGAAGGCCTCTTCCACCGCGTCTTCGGCCCGCGCGCGGTCGAGCAAGATGCCGTAGGCGATGGCGTACACGGTCGTGGCGTAACGATGGACCAGCATCCCGAACGAGTTGTGGTCGTTCAGGTGCACCAGGCGGTGCAGCAGGTCGCGGTCGGGAGTGACAGGGGTCATGGTTCGGTCGTAATAAAGAGCACGAACCGGCCTACAGGTAACGTCCCTGCCGCGCTGGCGCCTCATGACCCAACTGCAGCCCTCAGGCCAGTTTAGCGGTCGTTCCAGTTTAGAAGGACGTTCCAAACCAGCGGAAACTCGTGGTGATTCAGGAAGCGGTGCAGCGGGTCGAAGCTGAAGGCCACCACGCGACCCGTGCCCACCGGGACGTCGAAAATCGCCCCCTGCCCGACGATTTCGCTCTCGCCCCGCACCATCCCGGAGACGACGTAGCTGGAGTCACCCGCGGCCCCGTGGGCGCGGGCGGTGTCGGCGCGGGCCGCCGGCGCCGTGTCGGGGATCCCCAGCATCGGACCCTCGTCGCGCTCGAGGTTGCGGGTAGCGCCGTACTGCAGCACGACCAGTGCGCTGTCGCGGTCACCCACCTGAAAGAGCGGGCCGTTGCCGCGGAAGATCGTGGTCACGTCGGGATAGCCGTACAGAATGGGCGAGCGGCGCTGGCGCACGCGGGCGCGGACGATCGAGCCCGGATGAAAGAGCGCTCCGGTGCGCAGCGGGGTCAGCTGGCGGGCGATGCCGGTCTCCGCCGCGAGCGTGGTGGCGGCGCCGAGCGTCACGAGCGTGCCGCCCTGCTGCACGAACTTCTGCAGCTCGGCCAGCCCCGCGAATCCCGGGCCGCCGGTGATGTCGGGTGAGGAGAACGGCGTGCCGAGGTTGGGCGTGTCTTTCGTCTTCTGATACGCGAGCGGGCTCCAGCGCGTGTCGATGCCGTGAATCATCTGCGCGGCCGACCCGCCGAAGCTCGGCACCAGGATCACGTCGAAGCGCTGGC
>DATLWA010000086.1:0-6216 GCA_035576905.1 Gemmatimonadales bacterium | reverse complement strand
ATCCCGCTGCTGGCGTTCGCCATTTGGGTGGTGGCGTTCTTCCGGGACCCCGTGCGGTCGGGTCCCCGCGGGGACACCGTGGTCATTTCGCCCGCGGATGGGCGGATTGTGAGCGTGGTGGAGGTGGACGAGCCGGCCTACCTCAAGACCCGGGCGGTCCGAGTCAGTATCTTCATGAGTGTGTTCGACGTCCACGTGAACCGGTATCCCGTGAGCGGCACGATCGAGTACCTGCATTACAACGCGGGCCAGTTTCTGCACGCGGCGAGCGACAAGGCGAGTCTCGACAACGAGCAATCGTCCGTCGGGCTGCGCGGCGCGCGCGGCCCGGTGCTGGTGCGCCAGATCGCGGGGCTGATCGCGCGGCGCATCGTGACCGACGGCAAGGTCGGTGATCGCGTGACCCAGGCCGGCCGCCTCGGCATGATTCGCTTCGGGTCGCGGGTGGACGTGTTCCTGCCCCTCGCGAGCAAACCGCGCGTGAGCGTGCACGACGGCGACGTGGTGCGCGCGGGCGCGACGGTCCTGGCCGAGGTGGCCCCATGAGGCCGCGCTTCCTGCCCCGCCCGCCCAACATGCGGCGCGTCGTGGTCGTGGTGCCGAGTCTGTTCACGCTGTTCAATCTGTTCTTCGGCATCTGGTCGATGGTGCTGGCGTCGCGCGGCGAGTTCTATCGCGCGAGCTGGTACATCGTATTCGCGGGGATCCTCGACACGCTCGACGGGCGCGTGGCCCGCCTGTCCAACACGGGCACCCGCTTCGGCGCCGAGCTCGACAGTCTCGTGGACATCGTGAGCTTTGGCGTGGCGCCGGCCTTCCTGATGTACCAGCTCGAGTTCGCGGGTGCCGGCCAGGCGTCGTGGATCTTCTGCTACTTCTACGTGATGGCGGCGGCGATCCGGCTGGCGCGATTCAACATCACCCAGGCGGGCGTGACCAAGACCCATTTCGTGGGCCTGCCGTCGCCGGCGGCGGGAATGACGCTCGCGACGTTCTATCCGTTCACGCAGACGCCGTTCTATCGCGTGGCGTTGGGCGCCCTGCCGTGGCACGTGATCCTGACCTTCTTGATGATCTTCCTGACCATCCTGATGGTCAGCAACGTGCGCTATGCCACCGTCCCGAAGATCGGCTTCCGCTCCGTGAAGGGCCTCGTCGGCTTGCTGATCGTTCTCTCGGTCGTGGTGTTCGGGGTGTGGCGGCACGACGTGTTCTTCTTCCCGCTGGGCATCGCGTACATGAGCTATGGCGTGCTCCGGGCCACCGTGCTGGGGTTCCTCGAAGGCGAGGATGCGAGCGAAGACGCCGACATCGCGGGACCGATCGTGATCGGCGACGTGGAGCGCGTGGCGGAAGCGTACGGCGCCCGCCGCCAGGGCCTGCCGCCGCGCGAGGCTGCTGATCCGGCGGACGAAGGATGAGCGCCTTCCGCGTGGAGGTGCGCGTCATGCCGCGGGCCACGCTGCTCGATCCGCAGGGCCAGGCAGTGGAGCACGCCCTGCAGGCCTTGGGCTTCGGCGACATCGGCGCGGTGCGCGTGGGTAAGCACCTGGTGCTGCAGATCCAGGCCGCGACGCGCGACGAGGCGATGGCCCGCGCCAAGGCGATGTGCGACCGCCTGCTCGCCAATCCGGTGACCGAAGACTACCAGCTCGCCGTGGAGGCCGCGTGAGCCGCCGCGTGGCGGTGGTGGTCTTCCCCGGCTCCAACTGCGACGCCGACACGCTCGCGGCGGCCCGGGCGGCCGGGTCCGACGCCTATTACGTGTGGCATCGCGACAGCGATCTGCAGCAGGCTGACATCGTGATCCTGCCGGGCGGCTTCAGCTATGGCGATTACCTGCGCTCCGGCGCGATCGCCCGGTTCTCGCCGGTGATGGCGGCGGTGACCGCGCACGCCCGCTCGGGCGGCGCCGTGCTCGGCATTTGCAATGGCTTCCAGATTCTGTGCGAGGCGGGCCTGTTGCCCGGCGGCCTGGTGCGCAACGCCAGGCTCAAGTTCCTGTCGCGGCCGGTGTGGGTGCGGGTCGAGGCGACGGACACGCCGTTCACTCGCGCGTACGCCGTGGGGGACGTGCTGGAGGTGCCGGTGGCGCACGGCGACGGGCGATTCGCGGCGGACGAGCGCACGCTGAACGCACTGGAAGAGGAAAACCGCGTGGTATGGCGCTATGTTCGGGACAATCCCAACGGCTCGGCCCGGGACATCGCCGGGGTCTGCAACGAAGCTCGCAACGTGGTCGGTATCATGCCTCACCCCGAACGTCGCAACGAAGCGGCGCTGGGCGGCGAAGACGGCGCACGTGTCTTTCTCTCCATGGAGGCCCGGAATGCGACGCAGCACGCTGTGGGTGTGCGCGCTGGTAGCGATCGCCACCTTAGGGTGTGACAAGATCAAGCCGATCGTAGACAGCATCAAGTCGAAACTGCCCGGTGCCAAGAAAGCGCCGGCGACGGCGATCCACCCGGCGGCGGACACCACCAAGGCGCAGCTGGGGACGCCCACCAAGGGTCAGCCCGGCGTCGCGACCAAGGGGCAGCCCGGCGCGCCCCCGGTGCAGCATCCGCAGCCGCCGCGCGTGACGTCGTCGGAGCCGGTGGTGGACAAGCCGTACACGTCGATCGACACGGGGACGATCGACCCCGGCATGGCCGAGCGCGACGTGTACTCGCAGTGGGGCCCGCCGATGGGCGTACGCAAAATGGGTGAGTTCACCTACATCTTCTATCCCAACGGCTGCGAGCGCACCTGCGGCACGGCCGACGTGGTCACGCTCGAGAACGACAAGGTCATCGACGCGATCGTGCGCTGGCCGGGGCATCATTACAGCGGGCAGTCGTCCTCGCCGGCGTCGATGCCGCCGGGCGGGCGTCCGCGACAGGGCGGCGACACCCTGAGAGTCAGACGCGACTCGAGCCGCTGAGGGGCGATGCCGGACAAACCGACCAAGAACGAAGACGAGTACTTCGCCCGGCGCGACGCCGAGCTGCTGCGCCAGCAGCGCGGCAACGCCGAGCAGGCGGCCGCGGCGGGCGAGCGGAAGTCGCACTTCATGAAGTGCCCCAAGTGCGGCTACGACCTGATCACCAACGATTGGGACGGCATTCAGATCGACCAGTGCACCCACTGCCACGGCGTCTGGCTCGACGCGGATGAGGCCGATGCCCTGCTCAAGCATCCGCATCCGAACATCCTGGCGCGGGTCTTCCGCGCCGTGATGCGCGGTGTGTCCGGCGCCAAGGCGTCGGACTCGTGATCGCCGTAAGCCTCGAGCTCGCGAAGGAGCACGGCCTCACCGAGCAGGAATACCAGCGCATCCTCGACATGCTCGGGCGCACCCCCACATATCCCGAGCTGGGCATCTTTTCAGCGCTGTGGAGCGAGCACTGCTCCTACAAGCACTCCAAGCCGATCCTGAAGACGTTCCCGACGACGGGCCCACAGGTCGTTCAGGGCCCCGGCGAAAACGCGGGCGTCTTGCGCTTGCCCAACGGCTGGGCGGTGGCATTCAAGATCGAGTCGCATAACCACCCGTCGGCCGTCGAGCCCTATCAGGGGGCGGCGACGGGCGCGGGCGGCATCCTGCGCGACGTGTTCACGATGGGCGCGCGGCCCGTCGCCATGCTCAACTCGCTGCGATTCGGCTCGCTCGACGACGCGCGCAACCGCTACCTGTTCGCGGGCGTGGTCAAAGGCATCGGCGACTACGGCAATTGCGTCGGCATCCCCACGCTGGGCGGTGAGGTGGACTTCCTGCCGGGCTATGCCGGCAACCCACTGGTCAACGCAATGTGCGTGGGCCTGCTGAAAGAGAAGGATCTGATCACCGCCGCGGCCAAAGGCGTGGGCAACATCCTGCTCGCGGTGGGTGCCCGCACCGGGCGCGACGGCATCCACGGGGCGAGCTTCGCGTCGGAGGAGCTGACCAAGGAAAGCGAGCAGCGCCGGCCTCAGGTCCAGGTGGGCGATCCCTTCACCGAGAAGCTGCTGCTGGAGGCGAGTCTCGAGCTCATCGCCTCGGGCCACATCGTGGCGATTCAGGATATGGGCGCGGCCGGCCTCACATCCTCGTCGGCCGAGATGGCCGCGCGCGGCGGCGTGGGCGTGGAGATCGATCTCTCGCTCGTCCCCACCCGCGAGCCCGGCATGACGCCCTATGAGATCCTGCTGTCGGAATCGCAGGAGCGGATGCTCGTCGTGGCGAAGGCCGACCGCGTGCCGCAGGCGCAGGCGATCGCGGCGAAATGGGAGCTCAACGCCACGCCGATCGGCCGGGTTACGGACGACGGCATGTACCGCTGCACGTGGGGCAAGGACGTGGTCGTCGAAATCCCCGGCCAGCGCCTGGTGGACGATGCACCCGTATACACGCCGGAAGCCCGCGAGGACGAGGCCGTGGCTCGCTTGCGTGCCGCGACTCCCACGCCCCACTCCCCACTCCCGTCGCCTCAAGACGCCCTGCTCCGGCTGCTCGACCATCCTGCACTGGCATCGAAGCGCTGGGTCTACGAGCAATACGACTCGACTGTTCAGGCGAGCACCGTCATCGCGCCCGGCGGTGACGCGGGCGTCTTGCGCGTGCGCGGCGAGACGTTTGGCCTGGCCGTGAAGACCGATTGCAACGCGCGCTACGTAGCGCTCGATCCGTACGAAGGCGGCAAGGCGGCGGTCGCCGAGGCGGCGCGCAACGTCGCCTGCACCGGCGCCCGCCCCCTCGGCATCACCGACTGTCTGAACTTCGGGAGCCCGGAGCGACCGGCGGTGTTCTACCAGTTCCGGGAGGCCTGCCGCGGCATCGCCGACGCCTGCCGCGCGCTGGGGACGCCGGTCACCGGGGGCAACGTGTCTTTCTATAATGAGAGCCCGAGCGGCGCCGTCCCGCCGACACCGGTCGTCGGGATGGTGGGCGTGCTGGCACGCGTGGACCGCGCGGTGCCGAGCCACGCGCAACGCGAGGGCGACGCCGTGCTCCTGCTGGGCGAGACCAAACCTGAGTTCGGCGGCTCCGCCTACTGGGAGGCCTGCCTCGATTTCCACGGCGGCCAGCCGCCCCGTGTCGATCTGGAGCGCGAGAAGGCTCTGGTCGAGCTGCTCGTGACCGCCGCCGAGCGTGGCCTGGTGCGCTCGTCGCACGACTGCTCCGATGGCGGCCTGGGCGTGGCCCTGACCGAGGTTGCGATGGGCGGCGCGTACGCAGAGACGGGATTCGGTCTCGATGTTGATTTGACCGCTCACAGCTCACTGCTCACCGCTCACGCCTTGTTGTTCAGCGAGTCTCATTCTCGTGCGGTGCTGACCTGTGCCCCCGAGCGCGCGCCGGCCGTCATCGCCCTGGCGCAGGAAATGGGCGTGCCGGTCGCGCGGGTGGGTATTGTCGGACCGCGTGGCGGCGCGCTGCGCCTCACATTGCGCGATGCGAGCGTCGACGTCCCCGTCGACCGGTTGCGCGAGGTATATTTCACCGCGATCCCGCGTCGCATGGGAGACTAGCCTCAGATGTGCGGCATCATCGGCGTTTCCGGCGTTCCCGACGCAGCCCGCGTCGCCTACCTCGGGCTCTACAGCCTGCAGCACCGGGGCCAGGAGTCCGCGGGGATCGTCGCCGTGGACGGCACGGGCGTGGCGCGCTCGCACCGCGGCATGGGGCTCGTGGCCGACATCTTCGGCGAGTCGGTGATGGCGGACCTCACCGGCGACGTCGCCATCGGCCACACGCGCTATTCGACCGCAGGCTCCTCGGTCCTCGCCAACGCTCAGCCGATGCTCGCCCGCTACCGCGAAGGCCCGCTCGGTCTCGCGCACAACGGCAATCTCACCAACGCGGCGCCGTTGCGCGCCGACCTGGTGGACAAGGGCTCGATCTTCCAGACCACGTCGGACAGCGAAGTCCTGGTGCACCTGATCGCCCGCTCGGAGGCGCGCGAGCCCGAAGACCAGCTCTTGGACGCCTTTGAACGCGTCGAAGGTGCTTACTCCTTGGTGATTACCATCGGCAGGACGCTCTACGCCGTGGTGGACGCCCGCGGCTTCCGGCCGCTGTGGCTGGGCCGACTGGCCGGCGGGCACGTCGTCGCTTCCGAGACCTGCGCGCTCGATTTGATCGGCGCGACTGTCGTTCGCGAGTTGCAACCCGGCGAGATGCTGCGCATTCAGGACGGCAAGGTCGAGACCTTGCCGCCGCTCGCGCCCAAACAGCACCGCCGCTGCGTGTTCGAG
>DATLWA010000085.1:0-10479 GCA_035576905.1 Gemmatimonadales bacterium | reverse complement strand
CGGACGCGTGGTCACCTGGGCGTCGAGCAACCCGGCCGTGGCGGCGGCGAACGAGAGCGGGGTCGTCAAAGGGCTGGCGCCGGGAACGGCGACGATCACTGCGACGAGCGCGCGCCGCAGCGCTACCGCGGCGGTCACCGTCACCGCGCCGGCGGGCGATACGGGCGTGGTGTTCCACAGCGATTGGAGCACGGCGACCGGCTCGTCCCGCAACGCGGTGAGCGACGGCGGCCGCTGGTTGAATTACTGGGAGTTCAACCACGACACCAACGTGCAGCTGCTGTCCGTGGTCGGCGGCGGGCCCGGAGGCCGCAATGCCCTCAAGGTGGTGCAGCGTGGCTCCACGTTCGCCGCCAACCTGCAGCAGGACAGCGTGGTTGCGCCCTCGACCGATTACTACGTGCGGTTCTACATGCGCAACGACGATACGTCTGCCGCCGGCGATCACATCGTCACCGGCGACACGTGGAAGTACACGAGCCTGATCTACATGAGAAAGTTCGGCGAGCACGACGCGTGGCATTACGTGATCGGGCTGTACGGCTGCGGTTACACGTACCCGGTGGGGTATTTCGGGCCGGCGCAGCGGCTGAGCTATGGCGCGTGGTACCGGTTCGAGTACCAGGTGCACTTCGTGGATGCGACGCACATCCAGGTGCACCCCCGCGTCTACGACGCGAGCGGCAAGCTGATTCTGGCGGACGCCGAGTTTCACCAGAGCGACCCGGGTCAGGCGAGCTGGGGCGGCCGCAGCGATTGGACGTTGGCGTCCTATTACGCGGCGGGCCACAGCTTCTGCGTGTCGCCGCGGTGGCTGACGAGCTTCGGGATGGGCAACAACGGCCAGGACGGCGCCGTCGACACCGGCCTCGCCTGGTACTTCGCCGGCGTGGAAATCCGCACGGATCACTGGGCCGGTCCGTGACCCTGTGGTTCCAGCGCCACAGGTGGGGCGCGGCAGAGCACCGCGGCGTCACGGCCGAATCGCTAAACGTGTTGCGTGGCTTGGGGTTGGGTCAAACGAGTGCAGGCGAGCGAGGATTGCGCGCCTCTTGCAGACGACTGGGTGTCGGTACTGACCCCACGCGTCTGGGAGGGCTCGAAGAGTGAGTTTGGCGCTCGCCGCAACTACCGTGACACGGACGTCTCTGACGGATGCGCTCGCGCTGGGCCCCGAGGCATGGGATGCCGCCTCGCCGTTCAGCGGTTGGGCGTGGCATCGCGCGTGGGCGGATTCCGCCCCCGCGGCGGAGGTGGCGGCGAGCGAAGCGTTCGTGCTCAACGCCGCCGACGGTGCACCGCAGGCGATCCTGCCGGTGGCGCTGCGGCGCATGCGGTGGCGGCGCGTGCCCGTCACGGCGCTGACCTGGGCCACGGGCGACGCGGGGTGCCCCGACCACTTGGACGTGGTGGCGGCGCCGGGCGCCGATTTCGAGCCACTCGCTGCCGCCCTCGAGGCTCTGCCGTGGCAGGTCGCGATCTTCGACAACGTCGCCGACCCGGCTCCCAACGTAGACACGCTCTGTGACGCGTTGGCGGCGCGCGGGCACGCCGTGCGCAAGGCTCCGCAGTGGGTGTGCCCCCGCCTCGCGCTCCCTGACTCCTGGGAGACGTACCTCGGATCGCTGAGCGCCACGCGGCGCCAGACGGTGCGCCGCAAAGAACGGGCGCTGTTCCGCGACTACGGCGCCACGCTCACCGACTACGCGGACCGGGTCGATGAGGGCTGGGGCCACCTGATGCGCCTGCACGAAGAGCGCTGGGATGGCGCGGGCGCGTTCGGCGATCCCCGCATCGAAAGCCTGCAGCTGGCCTTCGCGCGCGAAATGGCGCAGCGGCAACGGCTCTGGCTCACGACGCTCGATCTGGAAGGCCAGCCCGCCGCGGCCTGGTACGGTTTTGCGTCGCACGACACGGTCTACTTCTACCAGAGCGGCCGCGCGCCGCAGTGGCGGAGCTCGAGTGTCGGGCTCGTGCTCATGGGCATGATGATCCGCCGCGCGATCGAGCGCGGCTACACGTGGTTCGACTTCCTGCGCGGCGAAGACGCATACAAACGGGATTGGACCACCACGCAACGGATGACGCGCGAGGTGGTGGTCTTTCGCGCCGGCTGGCGCGGCGGTTGGATGCGGGCACTGGACTGGGTCGCGGAGCGCCGTCGCCATGCGTGAAGTCATCGTCGTCGTGTCGATCGACACCGAAGAAGACAACTGGCATCGCACGCGCAGCGGTGTGACCGTCGCGAACATCGCCGAGCTGCGCGGCCTGGCTGGCTTCTTCGATCGCCTGGGAATTCGCCCGACGTACTTCACGAGCTACCAGGTCGCGATCGACCCGCGCGCGGCCGAGACGTTGCGCGCCGTGAGCGCCGGCGGGCGGGCGGAGATCGGCGCACACCTGCATCCCTGGAACACGCCGCCGCAGGACGAGGCGTTCGTGCCCCGCAACTCGATGCTCAAGAACCTGCCGGCGGACCTGCAGCGCGCCAAGCTGGGGCGCCTGACTGCGGCGCTCGAGCAGGCCTTTGGCGTCACCCCGCGTGCCTTTCGCGCCGGGCGCTACGGCCTGGGCCGCGAGACCGTCGGCGCGCTGCTCGCCGGCGGGTACCGCGTGGATTCGAGCGTGAGCCCGTTCGTCGATCTCGCGAGCCGCGATGACGGGCCGAGCTTCGTGGGCGCGCCGATCGCGCCCTATTACCTGGCGGCCGATCGGGACGTGACCGAACCCGCACCCGGCGGCACGCTGGTCGAGCTCCCGCTCTCCTACGGTTACAGCCGCGGGCCGTTCGGCTTCTGGGATCCGGCGCGACGCTTTCTCGAATCACCGCCGTGGCGGGCGCTGCACCTCGCCGGCCTCGCGGCACGGACGGGCATCGTCAAACGCCTCGCCCTCACGCCGGAGGAGACGTCGGTTCGCGACATGCTCACGCTGTCGCAGCGGTTGCTGGAGCACGGCGTGCCGCATCTGCAGGTGTCGTGGCATAGCCCGACCCTCAAAGCGGGGCTCAGCCCGTTTGCGCGCACGGCGGCCGACGTCGCCCGCTTGTACAGCTCGATCGAGGGGTATGTCGACGGCCTCGCGCGCATCGCGCACGTGACGTTCGCCACCGTCAGCGAAGCGGCCGCCGCGATCATGGACCCTGCCGCCGTCGGAGCCCTCGCATGATGAAGAGCGTGGGGTCGAATTGGGCGGTCACGATCGCCACCATCGCCGCGGCGTATCTGCTCACGCCGTTCACCATCCACCGGTTGGGCGACTCGGGCTACGGCACCTGGAATCTGATCAACGCCATCACCGGCTACCTGGCGCTGCTGGTGCTCGGCGTGCCGATGGCGTCGGTGCGCTACTTCGCCCAGCATGTGGCCGACGGCAACGTGAAAGAGCTCAACAAGGCCATCGGCAGCTGCACGGCGCTCTACCTGGCCTTGGGTGCCGCTGCGGTGGTCGTCGGCGTCGGCATGTACGTCTTCTTCCACGTCACCTACGACATCCCGGCCGGCACCCGGCCCGATGCCAACTGGGCGTTCGCGCTGACGGTGTTGTACGTCGCCTTCGGCTTCATCGGCATGCTGCCGAACGGCGTGCTGCAAGCCAACGACGATTTCGCCGCCCGCAACGTCATCCGGCTCGCCGGCGTGCTCCTGCGCATGGGCCTGACGCTGGCGCTGCTCTGGTGGTGGCCGTCGCTGACGGTGCTGGCGGTCGTCCAGCTGGTGTGCCTGGCCGGCGACTTCGGGCTCTGCACGTGGCTGATTCTGCGCCGCTATCCCGGTGTGCGCGTGCGTCTGGCTGACTTCGACTGGTCGATGGTGCGAAAGATCTTCTCGTTCAGCGTCTATGTTCTGGTGCTAAACGCGGGAGGACGCCTCGCCTTCGAGACCGACTCGCTGGTCATCGGCAAGTTCCAGCAGGTGGGCTCGATCCCGTACTTCACGGTGGCGAACAGCTTCATCATCTACCTGATGGAGTTCCTGCTCGCCATTGCGGCCGTCGTGATGCCGATGGCGACGCGCCTGAAGACGCAAGGGCGTACGGCGGAGCTGCGCGACGTGTTCCTCAAGTGGTCCAAGATCGCGCTCTCCGTCAGCATGCTGGCCGGGCTCTTCCTCATCGTGCTGGGACCGCGATTCATCGCCTGGTGGATCGATCCGTCGTTCGAGCAGCCGGCGGGGCAGGTGCTGCAGATCCTCATGGTGTCGTATCTGATCTTCCTGCCGGTGCGCGGCGTCGCGCTGCCGATTCTCATGGGCCTCGGCAAACCGGGCCTGCCGACGATCGGCTTCCTCGTGGCGGGCGTCGTGAATCTCGGTCTGTCCATCGCTCTGGCGCGGCCGCTCGGCCTCGCCGGCGTGGCGATCGGCACCGCCGTCCCCAACGTCCTGTTCGCAGGCTTGATCCTGTGGCAGGCGTGCCGCGAGCTCGAGACGCCCATCGGGCAGTACCTGCGCTACGTCGTGCCGCGCGCGACCCTCGGCGTGATCCCCGTCCTCGCGCTGCTCCTGTGGTGCCGGGACAGCCTCGATGTCCGCAGTCTCCCCGAGCTCGTGGGCGCCGGTGTCGCGATGGTGCTCGTGTTCGCGGTGACCTGGGTGTTCTTCGTCTACCGCAACGATCCCTACATGGACCTGCGGGCGCGGCTCGGCGCGCCGCAAACGGAGGGACAGACATGAACGCGTGGATTCCGGCCGTGGCTCTGGGAGCCGCGTCGCTGGCCGTGGCGGGGGAGCTGGCGTTGCGGTGGTGGATCCGCCGGCGCACCGGCTACCACGTCTGGCTGCCGGGCATGCGGCTCGAGCTGCGCCAGGATGCCGACGCCTTCGCCCAGGTCGAGCCGCGCGTGCGCTTCGAGGTCAATGCCGAGGGTGAGCGCGGCAGCCGCGTCCCGCACGAGCGCGCGGGGCTGTTTCGCGTGCTCGTCGCCGGGGGCAGCTCGGCCGAGTGCCTCGCGCTGGACCAGCCCACGACCTGGCCGGGAGTGGTGGAGCGGCTGCTCTCCGGGGATGCGTCCCGCCGCGCGCTCGGCGCGCGCGCGGTGCACGTGGGGAACATCGCACGGTCGGGCATCGGCTCGCGCCAGCTGGACCTGATTCTGGAGCACGTGCTGCCGCGCTACGGCCGCGTCGACGCGCTCGTGATCATGGTCGGCGCGAGCGACGTGCTGCGGTGGCTCGAAGAGGGCGCGCCGCCGTCGCTCGGGCCCGAGCCGGAGGTGGAGGACGTCTTTTCGTCTCATCCGCAGCAGCAGTTCGGCTGGACACCGCGCCGCAGCGCCGCGTTCGCGCTCGCCGGACGCCTGCGGCGGCGCTGGCTGCGGCCGGTGGAAGTCCGCGAGCATGCGGGCGGCTGGCTGCGGGCGGCGCGGAAGATGCGGGCTGAGGCGCGGGAAACACGGCACAACACGCCGGACCCCTGCGTGATGGTGAGCGCCTTCGAGGAGCACTTCCGGCGACTGCTGCGGCGCGCGCAGGCGCACGCGGCTCGCGTGGTGGTGGTGCGCCAACCGTGGTTCGACCGGGAGCCGACGGCTGTGGAGGCCGCGCACTTCTGGCACGGCGGCGTCGGCAAGGCCTGGAAGCAGAAGATCGACGTGTTCTACGGCCTCGACGTGTTGCGTGACCTGATGGGGCGGATCGATGACCGCGCGGCCGCGATCGCCGACGAGCTCGGCATTCCGCACGTCGACCTGCGGCCGATCCTCACGCCGAACCTCGATCACTACTTCGACATGTTCCACTACACGCCGCGCGGCGCGGCCGTGGTGGGGCAGGTGGTCGCCCAGGCATTACTCGCTTCGCAGCCGTTGCAATCCCCGCCGCCGCGATCGGGGTCGCGGACGCAGTCGCCGGTCCCGGCCGCCGCCGAGGAGCTCGCGTGAGCGGCGCCCGGCCGGTGATCGTGCATGTCGTGGCCCCCGGCGTGATCGGCGGCCTGGAGCGTGTCGTGACGTTGCTGGGCGCCGCACAGCAGGATGCCGGATCCGACGTGCACATCGCGGCCGTGCTCACCGACGGCGGCTTCGACCACCCATTCCTGGGCGAGGCGCGCGCCGCCAACGTGGCCGGCGTGCACCCCATCCTCGTGCCGCCGCGCGGTTACTGCCGCGAGCGGCGCGCCATCGCCGCGCTGACCCGCCGGCTGCGCGCCGACGTGATTCACACACACGGCTACCGTCCCGACGTGATCGCCGCGGCGGGACCGCTGCCGCCCGGCGACCACGTGCTGGTCAGTACCGTGCACGGCTTCACCGGCGGCGATTGGAAGAACCGTTGCTACGAGTGGCTGCAAATGCACGCCTATCGCCGCTTCGACGGGGTGGTGGGGGTGGCGGAGTCGGTGGCTGAACGCTTACGCCAGGCGGGAGTGCCGCCACGGCGCGTCTTTGTCGTCCCGAACGCATGGAGAGAGACTGTGACACCGCTCGATCGCGCCGCGGCCCGCCGGGCCCTGGGACTGCCGCCCGACCAGTTCGTCGTGGGATGGGTGGGCCGTCTGAGCTTCGAGAAGGGACCCGACGTCCTGGTGGACGCGCTGAGCCGCCTGCGTGACCTGCCGCTCACCGTCGCCGTGCTGGGCGGCGGACGGGTGCGCTCCGTCCTGGAGCAGCGTGCGGCGGAGTTGGGCCTGGGCGGCCAGCTGCGGTGGTACGGGGTGGTCCCCGAGGCGATGCGCCTGTTCGCGGCGTTCGATGTGTTCGTGCTGAGCTCGCGCACGGAGGGCACACCCATCGTCTTGTTCGAGGCGATGGCGGCGGGGACGCCGATCGTGGCCACACGCGTCGGCGGCGTGCCGCGCGTCGTCTCTCCGGCGGAAGCGGCGCTCGTGGCCGCGGAGGATGCGGAGGGCCTCGCGGCGGAAGTGCGCGGCGTGTTCGCCAACCCCGGCCGCGCGGCGGCGCGGGCCGCGGCGGCGCGCCGCCGGTTGGAGCGCGAGTTCGCGGTGGGACCGTGGGTCGAGCGCTACCGGGATGTGTACGAACAGGCGCGGGGCGGCTCCGCGCTGCGGGCGGGGTGATCATGACCGACCTGGTGCTGTTGGGCGCGCTCGCCCTCTGGGTGTACAGCTACGCGGGGTACCCCGCGCTGCTCTGGCTCGCGAGCCGGCGGCGGACCCCGCGTCCCGAGCCCGGTCCGGTGCGCTGGCCCGCCGTGAGCATCGTGCTGCCCGTCCACAACGAGGCGGCGCAGATCGCGGAAGTCCTGGAGCGTATCCTGGCCCTGGACTATGCGGGTCCGCGCCAGATCGTGGTCGTCTCCGACGCCTCCACCGACATGACCGACGAGATCGTGCAGCTCTACGCCGCGCGCGGCGTCGAGTTGATCCGGCTGCCGTCGCGGCGCGGCAAGTCGGCCGCGGAGAACGCGGCGCTGGGACGCCTCACGGGCCACGTCATCGTGAACACCGACGCGTCGGTCCGCGTGGAGCGGGGGGCGCTGCGCGCGCTGATGACGGCCCTGGCCGACCCGCACGTCGGCGTCGCCTCGGGTCGCGACGTGAGCGTCTCCGTCAACGAGGCGGAGGCGAACCGGGCCGAGGCCGGATACGTCGGCTTCGAGATGTGGATCCGTGATCTCGAGACGCGGCTCGGCGGCATCGTCGGCGCGTCGGGGTGCCTCTACGCCATCCGTGCCGAGCTGCATCGGGAGGCCGTCGGCCCGGGCTTGAGCCGCGATTTCGCCGCGGCCCTGCGGGCGCGGGCGCGCGGGTATCGGGCCGTCTCGGTGCCCGGGGCGCTCTGCGTGGTGCCGCGCGCGCCGTCGCTGCACCAGGAATACCGGCGCAAGGTCCGTACGGTCACGCGCGGGCTGGCGACCCTACTCGCTTATCGCCGTCTGCTGAATCCGCTGCGCTACGGTGGCTTCGCCTGGATGCTCGCCAGTCACAAGCTGTGCCGCTGGCTGGCGCCGGTGGCGGCCGTGGCGGCGGCGGTGGCGCTCGCCGGGCGCGCCGCGGCGGCGCCCTGGGCGCGCGTGTGTCTGGCGGCGGGTGTTGTGATTGGACTCCTGGCGCTGCTGGGATGGACGTGGCGCGCCCGGCGCGAACTGCCGCGGGCGCTCGCCGTGATCACGTGGGGTGTCGCGGCGAACGTCGCGGTACTCTATGCGTGGTTGCGCCTGCTGGCGGGGCGGCGGGACGCGGTGTGGGAGCCGACGCGGCGCGCCGGCTTACCAGCCGCCGCGGCGCCCCAGCATCACCGGCACCGTGCGCAGCATGATCTTGAGGTCCTGCAGCGTTGATTGCCGGCGGATGTATTCGAGGTCGAGCGCGACTTTGCGCCGCACATCGTCGAGACACCGATCGTACGGGAGGTTCACTTGTGCCCATCCAGTGATACCCGGGCGTATCCGGGAGCGCAGCGCATAACCCTCGATCTGATCGCGCAGCTGAAGGGCGATATCCGGCTGTTCGGGACGGGGACCGACGAGGTTCATCTGGCCCCGCAGCACGTTCCACAGCTGTGGCAGCTCATCGAGGCGGAACTTGCGCAGCACCCGTCCCACCATGGTGACCCGCGGATCATCGGGGCGGGCCCAGACCTGGCGGGCGCCGTCGCGCGTGACCATCGTGCGGAACTTGTACATGGTGAACGGCTGACCGCCGTAATCGACCAACCGCCGCCCGCGTCCCGTCGGCCCGGGGCCGCGCCGGTCCACACCGACGCGCCGCTGCCGGTAGATCGCCGGCCCGCGCGAGGTGAGCCGGATCAGCGCGGCGATTACGAGCATCAGGGGTAACGTCGCCACCAACCCGACCGCCGCGACCGCTACGTTGAGCCAGCGGCGCGGCCCTTCCGGAACGGCATACGGCAGCAGCCGGCGCACCACGCGCGGCCGCGCGAGCGGCCGCGTGAGCGTGGCCGTCATGCCCGATCGCGGCGCGAACCGCGTGGCGGTGCGCGGCGTGCGCGCGGGCCACAACGTGGCGTCGCGCTGCGGTGCCGGGACGGGCGTGGGGCGCGGGCTCACGGCGCCGTCTCGTCGCTCGGCGGCAGCTCCAGCTCGAAGCGGAAGCGCGTGCCGACGCCCGGCGTGGTGTCGCAGTGCAGCTGCGAGCCCATCGCCATGATGAGTTTGCGCGTGATCGCGAGGCCCAGTCCGGAGCTCGAGAAATGGTGGCGCAGCTCGAGCGCCGCCGTGCGGCGGACCGGGGCGTAGAGATTCGCCAGCGACGCTGCCGCAATGCCCGGCCCGGTATCCTGCACCCAGAATTCCACCCGGCTCGGGCCCGTGGCCCGCCCGCCGATCGTGACGTGGCCGCGCTCGGTGAACTTCAACGCGTTGGTCGCGAGGTTGAGCAGGGCGCGGCTGAGCGGCCGCGTGTGCCCCAGCCGCTGGTCGGGCCAGGGAAACTCGAGCTCGACCCGCAGGCTTTTTTCTTCGGCCATCGGCCGGACCATGTCGCGGACCGCGAGCAGCACTTCGCGTACCGAAAACGGGGCGGCTTCGGGCTCGTGCAGCTTGTTGCCGCCGCGCGCCATCTCGGTGAGGTCGCTCGCCGCCGAGCACAAGTACAGCGCCGCGGAATAGATCAAGCCGAGCTGCCGCCGTTGGGCTTCATTGACGCTGCCCGCCTGACCGTCGCGCAGCGACTCCGCCAGGACCAGGATCGAGCTGAGCGGCGAACGCAGGTCGTGCGCCATCTCGACGACCAGCTCGAGGCCGCGCGCGCCCGTCAAGTATCCGGCGAACTCCGCAGCCTCCAGCTGGAACGGATCCAGCTGCCGGGGCTCGGTGCGCCGCTCGGTGCGCGTCGAAACGGACGTCACGCGACGGCCTCGGGACCAGTGAGCTCGGCGCCAGCGGGGCGCTCGGTCAGCCAGGAGCCGCCGGCGTTGCGCTGCAGGCCGTGACGCTCCATCAGGCGGTACAGGGTTGTCCGGTCGACGCGGGCGAGCCGCGCCGCCTTCGACATGTTGCCCGCCGCCCGCGCCACCAACGCCGTGAGGTATTGCCGCTCGAACTGCCGGATCACGCGATCGCGCGCTTCGTGATATCCCTCGTCGTGCAGCATCGGCGTGAACACCGGCGTCGTCAGCTCCGCCGCCGAGGAACCGTTCTCACCCGACAGCGGGAGGTCGTCGGGCTGGATCTCGCGACCCGGCTCCGCCAACACCGCCGTGTGCTCGATGACGTTCTGCAACTCGCGCACGTTGCCGCGCCAGCTGTGGCTGCTGAGGGCGCGCTCGGCGGCCTCGGTGAGCCGCGGCCGCGGTTCGTCCCAACGGCGGTGGCGCGCCCAGGCACTCGTGAGGAAGTGCTCGGCGAGCAGCGGAATGTCTTCGGGGCGCTCGCGGAGCGCCGGCAGGTGGATCGGCACCACGCGCAGCCGGTAGTACAGGTCCTCACGCAGCTCGCCCGCCTTGATCGCCGTCTCGGGATCGCCGTTGGTGGCCGCGATGAACCGCACGTTGACGACGGCGTCGGCCGTTTCGCTGCCGACGCGCCGCACCACGCCGTCCTGAATCGCGCGCAGCAGCTT